>JBIPNA010000050.1:0-14062 GCA_044375665.1 Catalimonadaceae bacterium | reverse complement strand
CCAGGAACAGGCAGTTGGGATTTTTTGATCACGGGCCAATATCTGCTTCGATATAAATCTATTGGATTTCAGACAGATATTCAGTGGAGATACAATACTGCTAATCCTGATCAATACCGCTTTGGAAATCGGATATCAGGAAATGCTAACTTCCTTTATTACCGTGTTTGGAAAGGTCCTTTTAGCATAATGCCTTTTTCAGGATTATATGGAGAATTTGGTGAGAAAAATACAGATCGTGGATACCAGATTATAAAAACAGGGGGTAAGTTGGTCATGCTCAATTCCGGAGTACAGCTTCATTGGAAGCGATATTCGATACTTGCTCAATGGCAACATCCAATCTTTCAGGACTTGTCTGGAGGACAAATTAAGGCGTTGGCCAGGGGATTGATTCAAGCCGCGCTGGCCTTTTAGGCCTTATTTTTTCCTGATTTGCCTAACTGTTTTTTGTTTCCCGTCAGGATGGGTTAGAAACAGGACATACGATCCGTTCGGATGATTGCGCAGGTCAAGCTCTTCTGCCGGACCAACTTCTTTTTCCAGCAGGCAACGGCCCAAAGGATCAACGACTTTCAAAATGGATTTCTCCCCAAAATTCTGCTGCATTTTAAAAACCCCATTCCCTGGATTAGGAAAGACTTGAAATACAGGGTTGTTTCCAGTTTGCTTTTCGCCAATGGAGGTAAAAACAAGGCTGATGTCTTTTGTAATCGTTCCTTGCCGGTTCATCAGCCAGTTGTCTGGGTCTACCGAAAGGACAGACGTTACATTCCCTGTATTCCCAACAAAATAATCAGTGATCAGACCAGAAATGGGCACAACAATCGTCGTATCAGGACGACCTGTCCTACGGATCCGAACCGGCAATGGGGTTGAAAAGAAAGGCGTAACTGCAGGCATGGAAACGCTTTGGTTGATTCGGATATGTAAATTTCCATCTGTTGAGTTCCAGCGAACGGAATATGTTGGGAATCCCTCTCCAAAATACCATTCTTCAAAGGCAGATGAAAGGCTTTTTCCTGAAACATTTTCCAGTTCAGCCTGAACATCTGTCCCCAAAGCAGTACTGTCGCCAAAACGGGTCAGGTAATTCCGCAGCCCCTGGAAGAACAAGGAATCGTTGCCGACCAAATACCGCAGGGTATGTAAAAAACCGGCGCCCTTGTTGTAAGTTAATCTGCTGGAAAACAACCTGTTTGCATTAAGGCTATCTTCAATCCAAACGCTTCCTCCGGGCTGGCTTAAGACAGAATTATGGATGCCCAGCATATCAGCTGCCGCTTCTGAGGGAAACAAATCCTGAAGCATAACATACTCGGAATAGGTCGCAAAACCTTCATTTACCCACAAATCCGCCCAGGACCTGCAGGTTACAAAATCTCCAAACCATTGATGGGCAAGCTCATGGGCAGTAAGACCGTTGTTAAAGGTTCCCTGGGTTGTCATGGTCTGGTGCTCCATGCCTCCGCTTAACGGGGCCATACAGTGACCATATTTCTCTTTTGGAAAAGGGTAGGGGCCATATCGTTTGCTGAAGGCCTCAAGAAAATCTCCGGTTCGGGCAATATCTTGTTCAAACTGAGCGAGTGTGGCAGGATTGTCGTAAATGAAATTCTGAATGAAAATGGAATCGCTGTTTTCCGGGTGAGCCCAGAAATTGTATTCCACATATTTCGCCACAGAAACAGAAACCAGATAGTATGAGATTTTATGCTTGTGCTTCCACTCGTACCTTGTTTTGCCATTGCCCAGATCAACCACATTTTTTAACAAGCCATTGCTGCCCGCCTTGCAAATGGAGGGAACGGTCAGGTGTACATCAAGACTGTCGATTTTATCCTTGAGCGATTGTTTGCAAGGCCACCATTCGTAAGCCGAAAATGGTTGGCTAAGCGACCAGGTGACCTGATTGCCCCAGCTTGGGGAAGAACGGTTGCTTAATCCTGAGCCGCCCAGTGGGTTTGTCGCAGCTGTTGGAGGCGTTCCACTGTATTGCACAGAAACCGAAAAGTTAACCAAAGCCCCAAAATTGGCTGGGATTTTTATGGCAGATCCGCTCCTGGTAAAAGCAACTGTCTGGCCATTTCTTTTTACGTTTTGAATGTTCAGGCCTGGAAACAATTCAAGCAAAACTGTATCAAGGGCAACCCTTGTTTTTGCCGAAAGTGTGACGACACCTGAGATAAACGTTGAAGTATGCGTCATTTCAAGGTCCAGCTTGTAATGATGCACGTCATATTTTTCCGTCTCTGCTATCTGGCCTGGGGTAAGTGAAGCACTCTTGGCAAAATGTGAAGGGATTTTAGATGAGGCACATGGGTGCATTTTGTCCTGGGCCATCAGGGTAAGGAAACTCCCGGAAGCCAACGAAATCAGGACTGTTAAAATGGTGTTGCGGAAAGATAGTTGCATAAGACACAAAGAAAACCCTGAATTGCCGAATCAGGCTAATTCCCATGAAAAAAAGCCCTTTGTCTTATGCTTTTAAACCCAGGTAGGAAAGCATTAATTCGGCTGTTTTGGCAGACGCTCCTGGTTTCCCGATTTTTTTTGCGATTTCTTCATACCCCTGTAAAATTTCAATCCGGCCTGGTTCACCCATTTGAATGGCCTGAAGTTCCTGTCTGAGATTTGCGGGCGAAAAATCATCCTGAATGAGTTCTTTAACCACTTCCCGACCTGCAATCAAATTGACAAGAGAAATGAATTTAACCTTGATCAGCATCCGGATGACATAGTAAGAAATGAAATTAACTCTGTAGACCACCACCTGGGGTACTTTAAACAGAGCTGTTTCAAGGGTGGCGGTCCCACTGGTCACAATAGCTACTTCAGCACGGGAAAGCAAGTCGTAGGTTTGTTCATAAACGATGTGAACCCGCCCATTCCTTCTAAATTGTTCGTAGTATTTAGAAGGATAATTATCCACTCCTGCAACAACGAACTGGTGTCCGGGGAAGGCAGGTAAAATACTCAGCATCCGGAAAAGAGTACTTTCAATTTCCTTGCTTCTGCTTCCCGGCAATACAGCAATAATCGGTTTGTCTTCCAGATGGTTTTGAGAAATAAAATTGGGGTTGGGAACAAAGCCCGCGATGGCATCCAATACCGGGTTGCCTACATAATCAACTTCGTAATCAAACTTTTTATAAAAGTCTTTTTCAAAAGGCAGGATCACAAACATTTTATCTACAAACCTTTTGATTTTGTAGGCACGATTTACGTTCCAGGCCCATATTTTGGGGGAGATGTAATAGAAAACCCGAATCCCCAATTGTTTGGCAAATGCGGCAACACGCATGTTAAATCCGCCATAATCAATAAGGATTAACACATCTGGCCTTTGCTCGACAAGCTCTTTCTTAACCCTTTTTAATGCAGCTCTGATTGCTCCCAGCTTTTCCAGAATTTCAAAAAAACCAATGAGTGCAAGCTCTTCGTAATTGTAACTTAGTTTAACGCCAGCATCAAACATATATCCACCACCAATCCCCATGGCCTGGGCATCGGGATCTCTTTTCCGGATTTCCTTGTACAAATTGGCTCCATGAAGGTCTCCTGACCTTTCACCGGCAATCAGATAGTATTTCATATTGGATAGGAGAGGAGAAACCTGTAATTAAATTTCTGGAGTTTAATTGCCTTCTCCAAAATACTCCACGTAGTTTTTGTGGGTTTCCTGAAGGGTAATCTTAAACAAATTCCCGGTTGAAAACCGGGCAATTTCGGGCTCCAGAATCATCCAGAACTCCTGCACCAGATTTTCGCAGCTGGTCATTTTTCCTTCCAGAAAATCGACGTCCTTGTTTAGGTTCTTATGATCGATTTTGTCCACAATGAGTGTTTTCATAAGCTCACCCAGTTTCTTAAGATCCATGACAAATCCGGTTTCCGGATGTGGTTTTCCTTTTACTGTGACGGTAAGCTCAAAATTATGACCATGAAAATACTCATTGGCGCAAGGTCCAAAACAAGCTTCGTTCTCTTCTTTGGTCCACTTTGGATTGTAAAGCCGGTGTGCGGCGTTGAAAAATTCCTTTCGGCTGATATACACCATGTTGTTAAATCGATTCCCAAACAGGTTTCTGGAAGGTATTTTTTTTAAACCTGTCCCTGTCTGGCAGACGAATCGCGGAGCAAATATAGAAAGAAGGGGAGTCCCACCAAGGATGTCAGTAGTCCGACAGGTAAGCCATAGGGAGGAAAAAGGATCCTGGAGAGAAAGTCGCAAGTGGTGAGAAAAAAAGCGCCGAGAGCAAAAGTCAAGGGCCAAAACCAGGCATCGGTGAGCGGCAGCCACTTTCTGATCCAGTAAGGAACGACCAAACCTACAAAACCCAATGGTCCTGCCAGGCAAACAACCAGCGCAGTAAGGAGGGAGCAAAGAACCAGCAAGGTCTTTCTAAGTAAGGAAGTAGAAACGCCCAGACTATCTGCTTTTTCATCTCCCAACAAAAGAAAAGGCCATGCTTTCCGGGCAACAAAAAATAGAATCAGGGGAATGACCGACATACCCAGTACGGGTCCTAATGTAGACCAGGAAGCTTTATCCAGATTGCCGAATGCCCAAAAGAGCATATGCCGGACTTCACTCTGACGGGCAGCCAGGTACGTCAACAAACTTAAAGCACTGTTGGTCAGCATAGAGACAGCTACTCCTGTCAGAACAAACCGCACAGGATCGGTTCCTCCCCGTTTGGCCGACAAAGCCAGAACCAAAACAGTAGCAGTCAACGCACCGGAAAAAGCCCAAAAAGGAACCAGAAACCAGGCCGATAAAATTCCTGGAATCCATCCTGAAAGGGCCAGGTTGACGCCAAGAGAAGCACCACTTGCTGTTCCCATGGTGTAAGGATCTGCAAGGGGATTTCTGACCAGAAACTGCATGCCCTGGCCAGCCAAAGACAAAACGCCGCCGGCAAACATGGCCAGAACAAAGCGTGGCATCCGGACATTCCAAATCAGGGTGCTTGCAAGATTTTCAGAATTTGGAGAAAAAAAAGCCTTCTTAAATTCTTGGGCAGAAAGCGAAACGGTACCAAGACCCAATGAAAATAGGAATATGGCAAGAATGCCCATTGATATTAATAGGAACAATGCCCTTGGTCTGGTGTTTTTCAAAGTCTGCTTTTTCCGCTGTCAAATGTAATGTAAACCTTCAATGAAATGATGGCCACCCATTTCATACCATTACTTTTGAATCCAGGTACTGCCCGTACATACATCATGTACAGGCAAGCATCAGCACATACAGCCCTATCGAGATGAAATCCTCAAAATCTGCTGACTCTTACAGTCATCAAAATTCTATGCAAGCCCTCGAAAGCGAAAATCAGGTATTCAGTCTTGAAAAAATCAAGACACCTGCCTTCCTTCTCAATTACGAAGGAGTAGTATTGGCGGGTAATAAAGAAGCTTTGTTTTGGCTTGACCTTCCCCAGGACCAAATTGTTAACTGTATTATTTCAAATCTGATTGGTGATTTGGGGTCTGGAGTTCTTTCCGAAATTCACCATTTGCCACCTGGAAAGTCCCTGCTTCGGGATATTTCGAGTGGAAAAATTTCTTTCTTCCCAACCAGGTATGATGGAAATTATGCCATTCTGGCTCTGGCTTCGATTAAGGACCCTGAATATCTTGAACGTCTCGAAAAAGCAAAGGAAGAAAGTTTGTTGCCCCCAAGACAGGACACTTCAAAGCGGCCTACTGAAAAGAAAAAAAATTCAGAATCACCTGATGCTGAGTTGAGGATTTTGTTGGGAGACCTTGCCCGAATGGCAGTGCATGAAGAAAAGGCAGAAGGATTCCTCCTGCCAGCCCTTGAAAAAATACGCCAAAGTCTGGAAGCTTCCCATGCCTACCTGGAACAAGTGGCGCATGGTGTAGATGAAATTCCCATGGTAGGAGAAACCATTTGGACTCCCGGTGGACCCGAAGTGAAATCGCTTCAGTGGATTGCAGAAAGATCGAACCCTATGGTTCTGGAAACCCGCAACAGGTTTCTGCTCAGTGATCAGGATTGGATTCAGTTTCAGAAGGAAACCGGATTGAAAAGGTTTCCAGCCATCAAACCGACTGTCCTTTTGCTTCCGCTTCTTTTTCAAAAAGAACCTATTGCTATTCTGGGTTTGATTTGGAATGGAGAACTCCAGCCGAAGACAGATTTTGAATACCGGGGCCTCACAATTGCTGATTTATTGGGTCAGATTTTGATTCGATACAGAAGGCAGTATAACGAATGGTCTCAAAGTCAACGTATTAAAATGATATCTGAGCAGCAGCATCAGGCTTGCTGGTCGGTATCTGCAAATGGAAACGTTACCTTTTTTAACCAGGCCTTTATAGATGCTGTGGTTAGCAAAGGGGCCAGTTTTGGTACAAGGATTACGTATCCCCGACAAAAAAGTGGTCAGCCTCAGACAGGTTTTTCTGATTGGGAAGAAGAATACAATAAGGCTTTTACAGGGGAGAGACTTCATTTTCAATGGCAATCGGCTGACGCCCAGGGAAATATTTTCACATGGGACATCAAACTTGTTCCGATGCAAGGTTCCTTGCTGGGTTATGATGAGGTCCTGGGTATGGCTGTAGATATCAGCAAAGAGCAACAACAGCAATCTGCCATCCAAATGCATCAGACTCAATATATGGAGTTGATTGATGCTTTTGAAGATGTTTATTTTCAAGCCGATACTTTTGGGAATATCCTCAGCATAAGCTCTGGAATAGAAAAATTAACTGGTTTTGATGCCAGTACCTTTCGTGGTTCAAATCTTGCGGAGTTCCTGTTTGAGCATGAAACTCTTCCCCAAAATCTGGTTGAACTGAGGGAAGGCAAACGGATTACCGGCGTGGAGTTGGCTATGAAGGATATTGAAGGAAAGGAAGTCTGGCTTATTTGCAATCTCAAGCCAAGGCATTCTCCCTGGAGCGAATGGATGGGCTTTGAAGGTATTGCCAGAGACCATTCTGCTATGCGGAAAGCCCAGTGGAACGAAAGCAAGTCCAGACTTGAAGCCACGGATGCACTTAAGGTAAAAGAACGATTCCTTGCCAACATCAGCCATGAAATCCGAACACCATTAAATGGGGTTCTTGGGATGGCGCAGCTGTTGAAAGAAACTGGATTAACCCTTCAGCAAGCGGAGTATCTTCAGGTAATATTGAAATCTGGAGATGCTTTATTGCACATTCTCAATCAGTTAATCGACCTAAGTTCAGCCGAAACCGGAAAAATTGTTCTTAAGGGTGGCAATGTTCACATGCCCGATTTGCTCAACGGAGTTACCCGACTTTATGCTGACCAGGCCCGATTGAAGAACATTGGTTTTTTCATTGAAATCCATCCTGCACTTCAAACGATTTATTCAGATGAAAACCGATTGCACCAGCTTGTTAATAATTTCTTGTCAAATGCTTTCAAATTTACAGTTCGGGGACATATCAAATTAAAAGCGCTTACGGAAGATGTTCTGGGCAAACCCTGGGTTCGGTTGGAGGTAACCGATACAGGCTGCGGCCTTTCTACCAGCGAACAACTTGCCATTCAACAACTTATTCAGTCCGAGAATCCAGAGTATGCTTTTCAGGCCACGAGAGGTGGTTTGGGCCTGCTTACTTCCAAACTGATTACAGATGCCCTTCAGGGGCAACTTGGCTTTGTTTCTGCACCCGGAAGCGGGGCTACTTTTTGGGTACGTTTCCCAATGATGGAAGCAGAAGAGGAGGAAGAACAACAACTTGCGCCTGAGGAAAAAACCATTCATTTTGAAAATCTGGCCCCGGAGGTTTTGTTGGTTGACGACAATGCTGTTAATCTGAAAGTCGCTTACGAAATATTGGTCAAAGCGGGGTGTAAAGTTGTGGTAGCCACAAATGGTGAAGAAGCCGTAGAAAAAACAAAAACAGGGTTCTTTCATGTTATACTCATGGATATTCAAATGCCCGTTATGGATGGCGTTACTGCGACTCAGGTTATCAAGAACCTTGATCTTGGATATATTCCGGCCATCGTGGCTATGACGGCCTATTGTTTGAAAGAAGACAAGCGTCGTTTTGTGGAGGCCGGTATGGATGATTTCATCGCCAAGCCAATTTCCGGCGACAAAATTCTATCCAAAGTAAAGTACTGGACTGAAAAAAGTTATTTCAATACCCGATATGAAGACCAGGTCACCCAACCGCCAAAACCAGTATTAACGACCATCAAATCTTCCCTCGAAGAAATCTTTGATTTTTCAGTTTTGCGGAACCTCAACAAGCACCTCGGAGAAGATATCCTGATTGATTCGATCGAAGAATTTGCGAAAGAAACCGAAGCCATGGTGCTGGAAATGAGCGCCTCACTTCTGATGAGCGATTGGGCAACACTAAGGAGTCATGCCCATACCTTGAAAGGGAATGCGGGCACATTTGGGGTAAATCAGCTTTCGGCACTTGCCCGGGATTTAGAAAATGAATTAAAAAACGATAATCTTGCCGCCGCTCAGGAAAGGATGGAACGGCTGGCAGAATCGGCCAGACAGTTTTTATCGACCTATCAACTATTAAACAAGAACCATGACTGGAAAAATTAAAGTTCTGATTGCGGAGGACAGTTCTGTAATCCTCAACCTGACCAAGAAAATTCTCGAATTTCAAAATTGTGAAATCTTCTCGGCAAAAAACGGGAATGTAGTTTTGGAAATGCTGGCCACCAGCGATTACCATGTTATCCTGATGGACATAAACATGCCCGGTATGGATGGAATTGAATGCACCCGTTTAATCCGCCAGCTTTCGGATCCCAAAAAGGCCGGTATTCCCATAATTGCCATTACCGGAAATGCCAAAAACTACTCTCTGGAGGATTTTAAAACACAGGGATTCAACGATTTTCTGCAGAAGCCTTTGAATTTTGATGTCCTTGTGGAGAAAGTAAAAGCTTTGCCCCATAACTAAGATTCCTGACTGGAATACGACCAATTCCTTCATTTTTCGGTGCAAGGTTTTGGTTGGTTTCGGTTTCAAATTCTTTCCTATTCAGGCCTTCTTTGTAAAATGAGAAGGCTTTTTCTTTTTTTGTTTAAGCACAGATTCAGTGGATTGAATTGGTTTGGCAATTCCATTGCATGTGTGGGCTTTTTCTTTGCTTATCCCTGTTTTTCAATTGCAAATGGGGAGCCACCGGTAAGCCTTTCCGTAAATCAAAAAGCACAATACCTGATCCTCAGAAAACCGGAACAAAAGATACATTTACTGCTCAGCATCGCCAATGAGGCCATCGACAGCAGCAATTTTTCAAAGGCCATGGACCTGGCGAATTATGTTGAAGAGGCTTCCCAAAAAATCAAATATACGCGTGGGCTTGCAGATGCTTATAACCTCAAGGGGATGGTTTTTGACTACCAGGGCAGTATGGCAGAGGCAATTAACTTTTACCTCAAGGCATTAAAGCTTCGGGAGCAAATTGGAAGGAAAGCAGACATCGCGAGTTCGCTGAACAATCTTGGCTCAGGCTACTATTTCATCCAAAGCTTCGGAAATGCCGAAACCTACTTTTCCAAGGCTCTTGCCATGTTCAAGGAGCTTGGCGACATGCAGAGTCAGGCTTCCGCCAGCTCCAACCTTGGTTCTGTTTACCAGCAGACGGGAAAATATCAGTCTGCTCTGGAAATGCACCGAAATGCCTTGTTTTTATATAAATCTCTGAAAAGGCAACCAGGCCTTGATATCTCTTACAATAATCTGGGGGTGGTCTTTTCAGATTTGCTTCAACATGACAGTGCATTGTATTATCACCGGAAAGCACTTCAAATCAGGGAAAAAGCAGGTGATCTGACTCAGATTTCTGCGTCGCTTTCAAATTTGTCCCGACTCTTCCTCAATCTGGGTAAAACTGATTCTGCATTGATTATTGCACAAAAGGCTATTTCCATCGATGAACTGCTTAACTCAAAAGAGGGCATGAAAGAAGACTACCTGGCGCTTTGTCACATCCATGAAAAGCGGGGTAATTTTCAGGAGGCACTTCGGTTTTTCAAGAAGTATGTGGCAGTAAGTGATTCACTTGTTAACCAGGACAGCCGGGAGAAAATTGCCAGTTATATGGTTCAGTTTGAGTTTCAGAAGCAATTGTATGAGGATTCAATCAAAAAGGCTGAAGAGAAAAAACGGGAAGGTCTTCGTGCCCAAATTCAGGCAGAAGAAAAAGAGCGGCAAATGAATATTCAATATTCAGGCATTGTGGTTTTCCTGATGCTTGTGGTTGGCAGTTTTTTTCTCATTAACCGGATTCATTTACCGGTCCTTTGGCTGGAAGGTTTTATCTTCTTTTCTGCTCTATTGTTGTTCGAATTTTTGTACTTGTTTCTGGACCCTTATATCGATAGGATAAGTGGTGGCATGCCTTTGTCAAAATTTGGAATAAACATGCTTTTGGCCATTCTGATTTTCTATGCCCACAGTTTCTTTGAAAGGCTTTTGAAAACAAAGCTCCTCAAAAACAATTCTCCTGATCTGAAATGATAATTGGCCTAAAACAAAAAACCGGATCAGGGTAAATTCCCCAATCCGGCCAGAAAATGTTGAAAAGCCTACTCTATGATAAGTTTTCGGGTAACCTTTCCAAATTCCCCTTTCATTTCAAGAAAATACATTCCGGAAGGAAGTCCTTCAATCGACAATGCTTTCCGTCCGCCCTTCTCCCAATGACCTTGAGCGACTTTTTTTCCATAACCATCCTGAATGAAATAATCAGCAGGGGAGGGAAGGCCCGAGATTTCCACCATTTGACGCGCAGGATTTGGATACAAAAATATGGAAGGGACTTTCGTCCTTGGGCTTAACCCGACCGGAGGATCTTTTACCACAAGTGTAAACCTGAAGTTCATAATTTCCAGGCCTTCCTGAACCTCGAAAGGATGTAACATGTCAGCCGTAAGCGGGTATTCAAATCCTGTCATATTGTCCCGAAGCAGCCAATCTCTGTTTTGAAACATTTCCTCTCCAATGTGGATCTCCAAAAAGTGCGGACCAAAAGTCGATGCCTCATACCCGAGCAACAAACTATCAGCTTGCTGAAAGTTCCTGGCCTGGATGGCTGTCCTCCGGCCATCAGAAGTTGTACTGAAAAAACTCAAACCAGGATTGATCAGTTTATCAGCATCGTACTCTGGCTCAAAGTACCCGTTTGCCTCTGGCATCCAACGTATGGCTGATTCGTCTTTCTCACTTCCTGGTCCCCTTAATATCATTCTGACGACATCTCCGGGGACATCGGCCTGAACCCTTAAAAATGTTGGATTTTGTGGTACCAGAGGCTTTGCCGATTCCGGCACAGACAGGCTTGCTCCTGAACCGGTAGCCTTTACAAAGAACCCCTGAAAGGACGGAATATACCTCCCTCCGCCATTAACGCCAAGGCCAGTCCCTTCTGAATAAGATCCATATTGATTGTTGTTCCAATAATGAAGCTGACCACTGATCAGATTTTTTGAGAAACCATGCCAATCTACCTCGCAGGCAAATGGATTGGAAAGGAAATTCCATCCACCTCCATCAAATCCTCCCGGCGAAACAGAGATGTTGAAAGGATGGTTTCCTGTCACCAATGGGCCCGTGTTGTCGATAACCGGATTTCCATTGAAAAAGCTCTGGTTCAGAAATACCCGATACCCTTTTCCTACTTCAAGTGGTCCTGTAGCAAACTCCCATCCATTCACTTGATCATCAATGTTTACCGATCCACTTTCATTGTGGAAAAAGATGAAATTTGGAAGCAGCGTAAAGTTGTCAGACCAGTCGCTTTGTGTCTGGCCCGAAACCGGAACGCCCATGAAGTGCCAGCCGGCCACAGAACCGGGGACAAATCTGCGGACTGTGACATTGCCTGTTATTCCAGCACCTGGCTCAATGGATGCCACTCTTGCGGTGGATGCTGCAGTTGAGGTCAGGGTTAGATTGCCTCCGGTTGTTAACGTGCCTGCTTGCAGCTTTAATGTGCCTCTGATTTGGGTAAGACCAGACAGGCTGGATCCATTTGAATTATCCAGCTTTAAGTCCTGAAAATAACCTTGAATGACCTGGCTGGAAGAGCCAGTCAAAGAAATCTGCCCTGTGATCAGTTGGGAATTAGATTGAACTGCTCCAAAAGACCTGACCTGGGAAGAGGGTTGAAAAACTTTTCCAGCCTGAATAATAAAGTCTTGACAATCAAATCCTGAACCGGAATATGCACCGGCAATGGTTGCATTCAGACTGGAATCCGGGGTGCCAAAATCCCATTCTGTTCCATTCCAGGTAGTGGTGGTTACCTCTGTATCTTCCAATCGGGCAACCCTGTTTCGACCTGTTTCATCAAAGCTATCAAAATCTCCTGCAATAAGTATGGCATTGCCCGAATCCGGTTCTGCAGAGAAAATGGCACCTCCAGCACCTTTCCCGGATCCTGAGGTCCCGTCTTTGCTACCGTTTGATTTTATCCGAACAATGCTGTTTCGCCCAATGGCTTTGTTTCCCGCAAAATCTCCGACAGCGAGAATCGTATTTTTGACCGAATCAATTAAAAGATCATAAACCGGACCTTGTGCAGCGTTTCCTGGAATAAAACCGTTGTCCCATTCACCTGAAGGCGAAATTCGAACCAGATTTGTACTTGGATTCCCATTGTAGGCATTGAACAATCCACCCAAAACAACCTTTCGGTCCTTTTGAATGGCAATTGAGTAAACGGTTCCATTTGCGTCAAGCCCAATTCCGGAATTGTGAATGGGGATATAACCTCCATTTAAATCCAAACGAACAATACCTCTTCGAAGGCCATTTCCATTCATTTCTGAGAAAGCACCACCAATAAAGACGAGAGAGTCTCTCATAATTGAGATTGCCCGGACTGGTCCGTCAAATCCTGTTCCAACACTGAAACTATTATCCCAGTTGCCATTGGGAAGCAACCGGATTAAACCTGCTGAAGGAATGCCGGAGAAGGAGGAAAAATCACCGCCAATTAAAATCCGGCCATTTTTTTGAACAGCCAATGCAAAAATAGTATCAGGTGTCGCTGTGCCGGGATTGAATGAAAGATCAAGGCTGCCGTCCGGGTTAAGTCGGATAAGTGACCGGCGTGGAAGGTTGTTGAATGACTGAAAACATCCTCCAACCAGGATTTTGCCGTCAGATTGCAGCACAATCGCCTTTACCACACCATCGATACCATTGCCTACCTGGAAAGAAGGATCAACCTGACCATTGGGAAATAGACGGGTAATTCCGTTTCGGATACTCCAGTTAAAATACCCGAATTCTCCCCCCAAAATTACCTTACGGTCGGCCTGTACCGCAACGGCAAATACACTTCGGTCGGCTCCGGTATTTTGGGAAAAAGGTGCATCGACCAGCCCTAAAACACCAATTCTTGCAACGTTGTTTCTTCCTCGCTGGTCTATTCGGGTAAATCGCCCACCCAAAACCACCCTTCCGGCAGCATCAAAGTCCATACAAAAAACAGGCCCGTTGGCACCAGAATCAGTTGCAAATCCCGTGTTTGTCTGCCCTGAAATTTGAAGGGAGGCAAACCGGCCACGAAACAAACTTCCGACTTTCCGAAAAGTTCCTGCGATAAACAGGTTGGTTCCACTTTTACGAATTACCTCAATCCCGCCATCTGAAGATCCAAAGGGGCTGATGAAACCAGGATTTATTATTCCGGTCAAAGAAAGCCGAACAATATGGTTGTGGGTTTCTCCTGCAAAAGAAGTGAATGCTCCTGCGGCAAAAATGGAGTTTCCTGCTTCATCCAGCTCAACATCTTTCAATCCTCCATTGCATGCCGGGATAACAAACCCTGGAAAAAGACTCCCGTTTGACTGTAGGCGAATTAATACGGAAGAAGGAGTACTGTTGAAAGTCCCGTTAAATTTCCCCGCAACCAATATTGAGCCATCGTTAAAGACTTCAATATCTTCCACCGAACCATTGGTGCCAGGTCCACCGGTTCCGGGTGAAAATGCAGGATCTGGCTGACCATTGGAAAATAGTCTTGCAATTCCCCCAATGGGTAGCCCATTAAAAGTGGCAAAAT
>JBIPNA010000049.1:0-14108 GCA_044375665.1 Catalimonadaceae bacterium | reverse complement strand
CTGGCCCTGGGTTTACTGGCCATCCCCATCCTCCTTATTTTTTTGGCCGGTGCTTTGTCTCAAAACCTGGCCATGATGTGCTCTTGCATTCCTTTTCTGGCAGGTAGCCTTGGGTTAGGGAGGGGCCTTTTTCCGTGGAGAAGGCATTGAATGATGCGGTAAACAAAAACTATTTTCCTTCGAAACCATTTCCGGCAGGGATCGAAGTGGTAGCCCGGACTGAGCAAAGCGAGGGAGGACTACAAACGGAGAGCCCGGCTGCCGGCCAAAAATTCTGAATGTAATAGACGGTTGAAATCTGGCTTTGGCCTTGAGGGAAATGTCAAAAATGGAGCAGGGTCAATTTTGAGGGCACAAAAAAAGCCACGCTTTCGCGTGGCTGGAATTTTTCTGGGGTCGGAACCTTATTAGTAGCGGCCTCCTCCTCCGCGGTTGTAACCACCACGGTCACCGCCACCGCTGAAACTCCGTTGAGGACGGTCTTCCCTTGGACGTGCCTCGGAAACCGAAATTTCCTTTCCACCCAAATCAATGCCGTTAAGAGCATCAATCGCAGCCTGACCGGCATCGCGGGATGAAAATTCAACAAATCCAAATCCTCTGGAACGACCTGTCTCGCGATCCATGATGATTTTGGAAGATACAATCTCGCCGTAAGGTTCAAAAGCCTGACGGAGTTCATCGTCTCTCAACTTGAAAGCGATGTTTGAAACATAAAGGTTCATAAAAACTAAAAAAAACGTTGTTAACCGGATAGTTGGGAACTGACGAGGAGAAAGGACAATAAAGAATAAATCTGCTATCCGTACTTGCTTTCGAAAGGGCCAAAAACCGAGGTGAATTTGGGTCTAATAATCGAACTTGCAAGAACTGGTGTGGGAAAAAATAAGATTATTTATCCTGGCTTTTTCTTAAAACGTTGAAATAAAGAAAGTTAGGCTCAAAAACAATTTCCAGATTTTTATACTGGCTGTACCTTATTTTTCTGGTTAACCTCTTTTTTCCTTACCCAGCACACTCATTATCTGCTGCATCGATTTCTGCATTCCATCTGTACTACCATCCAGGAAGATGGTGTTTCCTTTCCCTGTTTCTGCAAAATATTTGATGGCTTCTGTCCACATAGAGAACATGATCACATTGGTATCCAGGTTTGCATCCTGCAGTTCTTTGGCTGCATTGGTCATACCTTTGGCTACTTCTTCCCGGAACAGGGCAACACCCTGACCTCTTAATTTGGCGGCTTCCCTTTCGGCCTCGGCCGCAATCTTGATGGCATTTCCTTCTGCTTCAGCAGCTTTTGTTTTGGTAATCAGCAATGCCTGGCCTTCATTTTCAGCAGCTGCCTTCAGGTTGTTGCTTGCAACCACCTTGCTCATCGATTCCATGACAGCCTGATCAAATGAAATGTCGTTGATCTGCAGATCAATCAGGTGATAACCCCAGCCTTCAAGGTGGTTGTCAACTTCATTTTTTACGTAATCGGTTATTTCCCGCCTGAGGGAAAGTATTTCTGCCTGTTTTTTAGAAGCTACAAAGCCACGGATGGTACCTTCAATGGTTCGTACCAGAGCTGTCATCAGGTTGTTTTCACTCACAAATTTGAAGGCCACATTTTTCAATGTTTCTTCTTCATCGCCCACCACAGCAAAAAGCAACATGGCTTTGAAATAAACATTGGCCTGGTCCAGGGTTACTGCCTGGAATTCAAGTTCTACCGATCGGTTCTGGATGGAAATCCGCTTGTATATCGATTCAATGACGGGGATTTTAAAGTTCAAACCCGGGTACAGAATCCTTCGGTATTTACCGAACATGGTAATGACGGCAATGGTGCCCTGATTGACTGTAACGACGCCCAGAAACAAAATCAGGAGGCACACAGCAATGATTATTCCGATCAACATAGAAATAAGCGGATTTTTAATTTTTCAGTGCCCGAAATACGTGAAAATTATTGGACCGGCTCCTGAAATCGATAAATGGTAAAAAGACCCTTTTTGTGGCGAAATAATGCAGATGAATCGGAACGACCCTCCCAGGGAACACAGGGATATGGACAATCCCAGCAAAAAACCGGTTTCCCTTTTGGAACCTGGGTTTCATATTTTACCGGAACCACAGCTTCAAAATTGCCACATTGTAAAGTGCGCCAGGCAACCTGGGGTGAAGCGGCAGGTTTGGCAATTGTTTCCAAAGACAGGGGACTTTCTTTTCCTGTTTTCCAAAGGTTGTATCCCTGAAGCACCAGAATGGCACAAAATCCAAATCTGAGCCATGGCAGTTTTTGGATGGCAAGGCTTGCCAGCCAGCAAGGAAGAAGTAGGGCTGAGAAAACAAGGGTCCCAAAGCCATATCGGGGTTCCGTAATGGTTAAAAACCAGCTTAGTAAACTGGCAACCAGACTAAAGTATAAGAAAACGACAACCTGATTTCTAAGTCTGGGAGAAAAAGTAATGGCAAGGAAACCGATCACCAACGTAAAAAAGGCAAGGCCGATAATGACTCTGGAATCTGCATTATGAGCTGAAAACCAGCCTTTAAACCAAGACCATGTATATTCCGTAGGTGGTGCAAAGTCCCGGAACTGGGCCAGATAAAATTTCTTTTCGATGGCCGAAACCGGTACCTGCCATTCCGGATTCCCAAGTGCAGTTGCTTTGATCGGGAAAACCAGGTAGCCTGAAATCAGCCAGTTTTGAACCAACCAGGGAAGACCCAGGCATAATGACCAGAAAATCGTCCTTTTCCACCGGAGATGCTGGCCCTCCAGCCATGCCAAAACAGCAAAACAGGCCGGAATAAGCAGAAGCGCAGCAGAGGAAGTTTTCAGGACAACAATCCAGACAGGAAGAATCAGGAAAGCAGGCCATTGGCGCCAGACGTCCTCTTCGGCCCAAAGTGTTTCCAGCCACAGGGCCAAAACAAACCAGGTACAAATGATGGCTGGAATATCGGTGGAAGGAGAGCTTAACAAATTTCTGAATACAAAAAACGGGTATAATGAAGCCAGGAGATGCCCGGGATTCCGGGAGCCTTTGATGACCTTTGTCAAACGGCTTCCTGAAAAGAGGGCCAGAACAAGCGCAACCAAACCATTGAGCGCCATTTCACTTTGCCAGCCTGGTATGAAATCGGGATTTGAAAAAGCTGACAGAATATGCCAGGTGGAATTTAGTCCATAATGGCCGTTTAGATTGGCCATGCCAATCACCAGTCCTTCCCGCTCCCACATCCGGATCAGGGGAAGATGGTAGGCACCCTCGTCGAAAATTTCGGGCAAACCATTTGCTTTAAGGAAAGCAATCCCACCGGAAACGAAGACCAGCAAAGTTCCGGGCCAGCCCAAATTTGACAGGGCAAGACCGGCATCAAGCAGGATCCTTTGGAAATATTGCCTTTTCAGGAATAGTGGCGAGGCAAATCCAAGCCATAATACAAACTTGACCACCGGGGTTAATGGTGTCAGAAAAACCATCATACCCATTACAAATGAAAGGAAAGCCATGCCTGTCCAAAACCGGAGCCAGATGCTGACGGATATTTCCGGGAACAGCGTTTTTCCGAGGACCTGGCATACAACATCACCCCAGGTCAGAGCAAATAAGCCTATGGCCAGCCAAATGAAGAGGATTTCAAGCATTCCGTTGGGAAGGGACGCCAATTAATACCGAAGAATTGGAATGGTAAACCAAAGATTCTCGCAGGCTTGCTTTCTTTGCGCGACGTCTTAAAAACCAAAACGATTGAATATGCGCTCCTCAACCTCCCTGCAGGGTTTGTTGCCTTTGCTTCATGCCCGGAATCAGGAAAAATATCCGGAAAAAATCCTTCAGTTTGGAACAGGAGTATTGTTGAAAGGATTGCCCGATTTTTTACTTCAGAAGGCCAGGGAGGCGGGTGTTTTTTCAGGCTCTGTGGTCCTCGTCAAGAGTACTGGTCGTACTGGTCAAACCCCAGGTGAGGGTCAGTATCTGATGTATGAGCATGGCATAAAAGAAGGCAGGGACCACGAGGAATGGCATTTGGTAGATATGATTTCCAGGGAATTACATGCCGGAAGCCAATGGGATCAGGTCCTGGAACTGGCTTGTAGCCCGGATCTGGAAATAGTTTTGTCCAATACCACCGAAGCGGGACTCGTATATGTGAAGGAAGATTTTCTTCATCAGATTCCCGGTTCATTTCCTGCCAGGCTTACGGCCTTGCTGTATGCCCGTTTCAAGGCTGGGTTACAAGGCCTGGTGGTGATTCCCTGTGAACTGGTGCCAGACAATGGAAAGATCCTCAGACAATTTGTCCTTCAACATTGTGGAGATCAAAATCTGGGTCTGGAATTTGAAACCTGGCTCGAAGAACAGGTTTTCTTTTGCAATTCGTTGGTAGACAGAATTGTAAGTGGTGCCATGACAGAAGAAAAGCACCAGGCTCTGGAAGCAGAAGCGGGGCAGCAGTTGCCGCCGGTGATTGAAACCGAACCTTATTTATTGTGGGCCATTGAATGTCCGGCCCAAATCCGCAGCCGTTTGGGTTGGATGGGTGTTCACCCCAATTGGATTCTTTCGGACGATATTTCGGTATACAGGGAAAGGAAACTCCGCATTCTAAACGGAACCCACACCATGATGGTGGCTTATGGCTTTTTAAAGGGTTTTGAAACTGTTTTGGAATGTATGCGTGATCCGGAATTTTCAGCTTTCACCGAAGGAATGGTATTCGAAGAAATCGTTCCGGCCACACCTGTTGATGAACAAGTGGCACTTTCTTTTGCTTCAGATGTTCTGGACCGGTTTCGCAATCCACAAATTCGCCATGAATTGCTCAACATTTGCTTTCAATATACCATGAAAATGGCCATGCGTAACCTGCCCACCATTGAGCGTTATGAAAGCCGTTTTGGGTACCCACCTCAGAAAATGGCGACTGGATTTGCTGCTTATTTGCATTTCCTGAATCCACATCCGGATGAAAAAGGAGGCTGGATGGGCAAATTTCGTGGAAAGACCTTTGAAATTCAGGATGATAGGGCACAGGTATTTTCCCGTTTGAGGAAAGAGCCTGGTTTTCCTCAAACGGTTTTTTCTTCCAAAGAACTATGGGCTGATTTCGTCTTTTCTGACGGATTTAAGAAAGCGGTTGTTGCTGAATTCGATCGCCTGAAATTGGAACTGGAATTGTAGCCTTATTCGGTTTCTTTGGCGCCAAATAGCCGGTAGCTCAGGGTGAATTGCAGCACATTATTAAAGAATCCACCTCTTGAGGGAGATCCTGCAAGGCCATAGTTAAAGCTGGTGAGGCCTAATTTGTTGGTAGAAATTACAGAATACAGCAATCTGCCTGAAAGCCAGCAATCGTCGAACAACCGGTATTTGAGACCACCCAGAAGCTGGAAATCCATTTTATTGAAAAGATAATCGACTTCTACAAAACCGAGGTTGGTGCCATTGTCCAGTTTTGATGCAAGCAGGTAATTTACTGAAAGACCCATTTCCAACTGTATTGCCCGGCTTTGCCGGTATTCAACAACCAGTGGAATATCCAGATAATTTAGCCGGTAAATGATCCTTGGGTAGCCAAGTTCATTGATCTGGTCGAGGGAGGCCCGGCTTCCCTTCATGGAATAAAGGATTTCGGGTCCTACGGAAACCTTTTCAGATATAGGAAAACGGACCCCTACGCCTGCAGCCAAACCACCCTGATAGTAGCCACTCATGCCGTCTCCATCAATCTGACTTCCATTGATGCCCAACAATAGTTTTCCGGAAAAGTTCTGGGCATTCAGAGCCATTGAAATGAAAAAAACCGGGACCAATAGAGTCCGTTGCCAGGAAAAATTGCGGAATAGGATCATAAACCAGGTGGTAGGAAAGCGGTATGGAAGCACAAATAAGCGATAGCAAGGTCAGTATGAAAACATCTTCCCAAAATTTTGATTGTTTTGCACTCCGCTGGCCTGGACCGGTCGGTTGGATGCAGACTCCCACTCCATGCCTAAACTGTCCATCATCATTCCCTGTTACTACAACGAGGACAACATTCCGGTGACCTCGGCAGCTTTGATTGAAAACGAAGCCAGGTTTCCTGAAGAGGTTGAATTTGAGTATGTGATGGTGGACGACGGGTCGAAAGACGGGACACTCCAGGCACTAAAAAGCTTTTCAGACCAATATCCGGGAAAAGTTAAAGTGGTCAGATTGGTTTCCAATGTGGGTTCATATAATGCAATAGTGGCCGGCATGGAGCAGGCCACCGGAGATTGCAACGTTGTTATTACAGCTGATTTACAGGATCCTCCGGAGTTAATGGTCAAAATGTATGACTATTGGAAAAAAGGGATCCGGTTGGTTATTGCCAATCGTCAGGAGCGGAAGGAAGGTTTTTTTAAAGGGCTTTTCGCATCTACATTTCATTACCTTATGAAGCATTTTGCCTTGCCCAATCTTCCTGATGGTGGATTTGATTATGTTCTGTTTGATAAGATGGTCAGGGATCAAGTGGTTGGCATGCGGGAGAAAAACACAAATAGTTTGTTTTTGATGGTCTGGCTAGGTTTTGATTATGTCAGCATTCCCTACACCCGGCAGGAAAGAAAGATTGGAAAAAGTAGGTGGACACTGAAAAAGAAGATCAAGCTTTTTGTTGATTCTTTTGTTTCATTTTCTTTTTTACCCATCAGAGCCATTACAAGCATTGGGTTTTTCCTTGGCTTTGGCGCCCTCGCTTACGGCATTTTTGTTGCTTTTGCCCGGATTTCCGGATTGATCCAGCTTTCAGGTTGGTCAAGCATGATGATGGTCCTGTTATTTGTATCCAGTTTTCAGATGATTTCAATTGGTGTTTTGGGTGAATATCTCTGGAGAACTTTGGATGCCAGCAGAAATCGCCCGAATTATCTGGTTGATCATATTTATTTCAAAGAAAAAGGATGAGGGCAATTGCGCATGGGTTGCCCAAATGGGCCTGGTTCATTTGGTTCATTTTGTTGGGTTACCATATAGCAACCCTGCCGATTTCTCCTCTCCCCTGGTTTGATGAAACCTATTTTGCCAGTATGACCCTCCACTTTTTGGAGACAGGAGAATTTTTCCCCGATATCGGACCCTTACTGGAGCGCTATTACCCACAGGCCAAAGCCTATGGACCGGCCTATTTTCTGGTCACAGCTGCATTTTTCAAAACCTTGGGTTTCGGTCTGATCCAGCTTCGCCTGCCTGCCCTGCTTTTTGGTTTTTTGTTTTTGCCATTGGCCTTCAAGATCATGGAGTTTTCGGGGATCCAATCCAGGATCCGTTTGCTCATTTTGGGCATTATGGCTTTTGATACCATCTTTCTCCAGAACATTCATTCCGGCAGGATGGACTCCATGGCATTGCTTTGCACATGTTTTGGGGTCTTTCACCTGCTTCAGGGATTTCGCAATGAACGCTGGCTCTCTTTTGCCATTGCCGGAATCAGTTTTGGCCTGGCCATTCTAACGACCCCCCGAATAGCTGTAAACCTTCTCGGTCCGGCTGTGATGACCCTTATGTTCTTTCTATGGAGTCCCGGTCAGAAAAGGTTTGGATTTGGATTGTTGGTTTGTGCCGGGATCATAGGAATGTATTCCATTTGGGTTTTTTGGGGTTTTGGAGGCTTTTCCGGGGCTTATCAATACTTTTTCGGCAGACCTAAAGAGGTTCTTTATTACCAGAACCTGGCCGAAGGTTATGTGTCTATCCGAAAATATATTCCTGTCTTCCAATATCCGATCCTGGGGATTTTTGTGTGTTTTCTCACCGTCGGTTTGTACTTCAGAAGGGGCCTGGACATCTTGTTTTGGATTGGATTGATCAATCTGGTAGCCTTTTACGTTTTGGTGAAGGATACCGGGATCTACTCCATTTTTGCAATGCCCTGGTTGTATTTGTGTCTTGGTTCCCTTGCCCAAAACTTTTCCTATCACAAATCCATTCCCAGGTATTTTACGGCTGCCTTTATACTTATTCTGGGAATGAATTTCTCTATTTTTATCATCAAGAACACAACAGTCTGGCTTTTTGCAAGTTCAAGAGATACTACCAAAGTACAGGAGCAGATTTCCGCACAGATTCCAAAAGGCAGCCGGGTAATTGGCGATGAAGTCTATTACTATTTTGTCAAAAGCGCCGGCTCGGATTTTCAGTATCTTGAAAGAGGCGCAGGTACGGATTTAAGGAAGGCTTACCACCTTAATACCTACAATTTTCAATACATTGTGGTACGCAATCCTCCTTCCAATGTATATGAGTTTGAATTCTACAAACGAGGCCATACATTTCGGCCATGTGGGCAGATTCAAATGGAAAATCCAGGTGCATTTGCCCTGAGCCTTAGCCACTTCCTGAGTAAATTGCGGGTGGAGGTTCCCCGGGGTTATCAGGGAACCATTTACTGCAGATGAAAACCTGGCTTATTCTGTTGTTTGCCTTTTTGGCATTCCTTTCTGTTTTGGGTGTGGGTACCTACTACAAGCTCTGGGAAAGGATAGTCATTTTTGCAACACGGCCTGTTTTTGGAAAAAATTGGGCCAATGAGGTAGAAAAACAGAAAACTTTGTATCCCCATCAGCATTTTGGAATAATATTCCTGGGCGACTCCCACATGGAACAGTGCGAGTGGCATGAACTTTTTCCGGACCGAAAGGTAGCCAACCGTGGTATTGGGGGCGAAACAACTGAAGGATTGCTCGCCCGAATTTCTGATGTCCCGAATGGTGATTGGGTTTTACTTCAAATAGGGATCAATGATTTGCTGAGGGGTAGTAAAGCTGACGAAGTTTTCCTTCGGTATGTACAAGTTCTGGAAGCGCTTAAGAAAAGGTATCCTCATATTTTACCCACCCTGGTATTTTATGTCCGATACGTGCCGGAAGCCAATCCTGAAGTAACCAGGTTGAACGAGAAATTAAAAACCCTGTTTGCAAAGGAAAAAATGTCCTACATCGATTTGAACCCCATCATTTCCGAAAATGAGACACTTCGAAAAGCGTATTCTTCAGATGGTATCCATTTGAATGCACAGGGATACCAGGCCTGGAAAGAAGCCATCAGGAAATTGGTGTTTTCTGATGGTCAGGCCTTCGGTTCCCGGTAAGCCAATTGTAAGCAGTCGGAACTTTCCTGGATAAAAAAAAGGACAGATAGAAGGAAAAAAGCAGGCTCAGAATCGGGCATATCAGGAAGGCAAGCCAAAGAATTCCATCTCCGCCCCCTCCAAACCGAATCATTCCTTTTTTTAGAATTGTGAGAAATGGCTCGTGAAACAGAAATAGCCCAACTGAAAATGCAGCGGCTTTGGAAAGGCTTTTGTCCCGGATAAAAAGGCCATGAATCTGGTCATAAAGGAACCAGAAAATAAAAAATCCGATGAAGGTAAAACCGACGAGATGGTAATGAACCTGATAATGATCTCTTGTTGGCAGAAGGCTTAGGCTGGTTCGGTAGGCAACCCATCCTATCCATGCCATAAACAGCACCCAGAAATACAATCGAGGCATTTGGAAGGATACCCGGGAAGCTGGTCCGAGGGCGGCAGCAATGCCAAGAGCGAAGAAAAAAAGTCCTTCAAGTTCAGTCTTGGAAGCCACCATATACATGGAAAATGGTGTTCCGGAGATCAGACATAATCCAAAAGTAGCGAGTGTGAAGAAAGGCTTGATCCAGGTAAGGTGAATGTGAATCTGTGCGTAAGCCCACAATCCTGCAAGAGGGATTAATATCCAGCCTTTGGTAAGTCGGATCAGGAAAAACAGGATGGGAAAGCAAAGGAAGTAATCCATTAAAAACCTCATGAACCACAACGGGTATGGAACCGGGGATAAGGTCCATATCCAAATCCATCTTTTCCATGGGGTATATTCCAGGGAATAGTTGTTGAAAAATGGTTTTGAAAAGGGAATGACCAACAATATCCAGACAGTAATAATCCCCAGGGCACTCACGAGTAAATAGGGGATGAGCAGCGACTTTATCCGCTTACCCAGAAGCGTTCCGTAGCCTTTCCAGTGAAAAGTTTTTCCCAGGCTGACCGTGGCCAGAAATCCCGAAATGGCAAAAAACATGGGGACTGCAACACGGCAAATTCCATCAGAAATAAAGCCTTCGAAAAATCGAAGGCTATAAGCTGCTTCCACAGAACCATCCGTAAACCGAAGATTGATGTTGTAGCCATGGATGAAAGCTACCAGGACCATCAGCAGTAAAGACAGGTTCCGAATTTTCTGACTTATGTAAGCATCCATATCTTGTCGGGTGCAAATGAATGTCTGGAATCCGGTGCGGCCAAATTGTAATCCAAAAAAGCTGTGGGCTATGGATTTTTGAAATTCTTCATGGTTGGACTTTGCCTGCATCGTCGCACAACTTCCCTGACCCAGGGTTGCCACGCCCGACTCCCTGATTTCAGTGGCCAGTCCGGAGCAATTCCAATTCCATCCAATGGTATTTGAGGAAGGCGATTGCTGATCCCAATTGGGTGAAACAAGACCAATTCAGGACAAGGGAGTCCAACATCAACCGTTTCCTCCAGATCAGCTACACCACCAGTAGAAGTTCCTGCAACAACCACTTTGCCGCTGGTTCGGGCAGTGAGAATGAAATCTTCTGTTGAGCTTTTGCATTGCTCGTTCACCAGTAAGATTACCTTTTCGGGATACGGAAACACTGTATCAGGTATCAATGTGTCGTTCGGTAAAGTCCAGAACTGGCCCTTGTGCTGCCTCATTTCTTTGGCAAGAATTTGAAATTCAGGGTCAATCTGGCCATCTAATGATTCAATTTGACGATCGTAGGATTCGAGATTTCCCGGGCTGCAAAACCAGGTGGTACCATAAAGAACAGCCGGACGGTCAAGAATCAACGGCCAGAAGGGATCAAATGCGGTGAGATCGCCTCCCTGGTTGTCCCGCAAATCTAAGATCAGGTTTCGTGACTTCAGAATGGCAGGTTTGTGCATTTGGACCAAACTGTCGATAAGCGGTCCTACGCCGGGTTCCAGATTCTGAAGCTGGATGTAAAAAGTTTCTTTATCCCAGGCCCGGAATTCCTGGGTCCACTTGTATTTGGATGAAACAAAGGACTCAACGGGAATTGGATTGATGGTTTTTGGGTAGAGCTTGTTCCAGACTGTGATTTTGTCGATTTCCAATAGGTTTTTATTCAGGGTAAAATCCGGTTGCTCCGGACTGTGGTCTGAGGTAAAGAAGGTGCAAACCCATTTTCCTTTTTCGTCGGGAAGGAATTCCATTTTCACTTCTCCGGGTTTCCAGTTGGCATTTATGGTTTCAATGATATAGGCCCGGTATCCTTTTCCGTCTTTTGTTTTGCAAATCAAGGCTTTATAAAATGATTCATAACTTTCCCAAATTCCCGTCAGTGAATCTTTTTGGGGAAAAGAATCCAAAAATGCCCTGGCTCTTTGTTCATTTAACCCTGGCCATTCGGGGCGGTTTTGTGGTTTGATTTTTTTGGGTTTGAAAACATCTCCGGAATAGGATACGCCCAGGTGTCCGTCCTTAAAATCAGCCAGAAATATTTTTAATAAAGAATGGCAGGTTTTGGCATCAGGAATCCGGGTTGCTTTTTCGCGGAATGGCTTCAGATGTCCGTCTTCAAACCATTTTTTTCTGGTTTCTTTTGCCGGATAGTTGGTTGACAAATGCCTGACGACAGAATCCAGAACACTCAGACAATTGCATGCCCTTTCCTGGGCTTTCCCACTTAAAGGAAACAGCAGTCCAAAAACAACAAAGCATCGAATTAACCAGGCCATGGAAAAGATTCTGCTATTCGAAATATCGGCAAAGGCCTCGAAACAGAAAATTTCTTTCGGTTGAAATGAAGTGGTCATCTCATTTGTACTTCTCTGCTGCCGGTAACAAAAAAAGCCATACCGCTTGGTATGGCTTTTTTATAGGACATGATGAATAATTTTTAGGCTGCGAGATGATTCACGAACTTAGACAAACGGGATTTGTGTCCTGCCGCCTTGTTTTTGTGAATGATGTTTCTCTTGGCAAGTTTGTCGAATAGTGAAAAGCATTTTTTCAACAACTCAACTGCTTCCGCCTTGGTATGCGTCTTCCGAAGCTTTTTTTCAAACGTACGAGCGGTGGTAAGCTGGTATTTATTACGCAGTCTCTTCACCTTATCGGCTCTGATTTTCTTTAAGGCGGACTTATGATTTGCCATTGATATTCTTTACTTTATAAAATCTGCAGAGAGAGAGGGATTCGAACCCCCGGACCTGTTAGGGTCAACGGTTTTCAAGACCGCCGCGATCGACCACTCCGCCATCTCTCTAAGGGGCTGCAAAAGTAAGGGTTGTGGTGAAATCTGCAAAATGTTATTCAGGAGATTTTTCAAAAAATCTTCCAAGGGCTTTCTTTATGCTCTCCGGGAAGGCAATAATCTTCTTTGTTTCTGCGCTGATGAACACCAGAACGGTATATCCCACATGCAAAAGAATTCCTGTCTCATTCCGAATTTCATAATCAAACCTGATTCTGGCACCAGGTTCTTCCTTAATCATCACCCTGATCTGAAGCAGGTCGTCGTAAAGAGCTGGTTTCAGGTACTTCGAATAATTTTCAAGTACAGGCATCAAAATGCCATTGTCTTCAAGATCCTTGTAGGCAATGTGTAAAGACCGGAGGGCTTCTACCCGACCAATTTCAAAGTACCTGGCGTAATTACCATAATATACAAATCCCATCTGATCGGTATCTGCATATCGAACCCGGATTTGTGTGGTGAAATCAAACATTCGGTCCAGGAGAGCCGGGTTTAAATTTCTCTTCTTCCTTTTCGTATGCCCGGATTATTTCTTTTACCAGCTTATGACGAACTACATCGGTTGAGTCAAGGTGAATAAAACTAATTCCCGGAATACGCTTCAATATATGGTACGCTTCTGTAAGCCCGGATTGCTGATGTCTTGGCAGATCCACCTGTGTCATATCGCCTGTCACAATTACTTTTGAATTGGGCCCCATGCGGGTAAGAAACATCTTGATCTGACTTGGGGTGGTGTTTTGGGCTTCATCAAGGAGAATGAAGGCATTGTTTAATGTCCGGCCCCGCATATATGCCAATGGTGCGATTTCAATTACCCGGTTTTCCTGGTAAAATTTCATTTTTTCAGGCGGAAGCATATCGTCCAGGGCATCATAAATAGGCCTGAGGTATGGATCGATTTTTTCCTTTAAATCACCCGGAAGGAAGCCCAGATTTTCACCTGCCTCTACGGCCGGTCGGGTAATGATGATCTTTTTTACTTCCTTATTTTTCAGCGCTCTGACGGCAATGGCAACAGCCGTATAGGTTTTCCCGGTTCCTGCCGGACCTGTAGCAAAAACGAGATCATGAATCATGGAGGCTTCAACCATCTTTTTCTGATTTGGGGTGCGGGCCTTTACCGGAAACCCTTTGGCAGAATAAATGATAACGTCTTCCTGCCCCTCCACTTCTGCTGCAATCTGATCGTGCTGAATCAGCGATTTGATTTTTTCTTCCGAAATTTTTCCAAAATGATTGTAGTGCTCCAGCAGACTGGTCAGGATATCGGAAATTTTCAAAATTTCAGGTCCTGTGCCCCTGATCCGGATTTCATTGCCTCTGCTGATGATCTTGCTTTCAGGAAAAGCCTGGGATATTTCCCGAAGATTCTTGTTTTCTACCCCCAGGAAATCCACCAGAGATACATTTTCCAGGGTAATGACTTTTTCTACCAAATGTTTTACAAATGTTACGGACACCAGTAAGGATGGTACCCGGGGCAAAGTAAACAAAGGAAAATTACCCATGTATGCCTTTTCTGAATTCTTTAAATGACCACTTTTGCGAGCCAATCCTTTTCATATGCGAAAAAAACTTGCCTGCATAACAGGTGCAACCTCTGGCATCGGTCGTGAAACGGCACTCCTGCTCAGGGACCGCGGCTACCGGATCCTCGCTACCGGTCGCCGGAAAGAGCGCCTTGAAGCACTTTCGTCCGAGTTTCCGCCAGAAGATATCCATACATTATGTTTTGATGTGCGTGATCGTGAAGCCATCCAGAAAAACTTTTCCGGGCTTCCCCCTGATTGGCAGGAT
>JBIPNA010000359.1:0-3725 GCA_044375665.1 Catalimonadaceae bacterium | reverse complement strand
GAAATCTGCGTTTTCTGAGTCCGGTACTTTGACAGGGTAAAGAATGGTCCAGGTTTTTGATTGAACTTTGCCAAACCTCATGAAGCTTCTTCGAAACTATTTGTCGGTGGTGCTGCTATTTGTTCCTGCCATCTTGTTTGGACTTTTTCTGCTTTTTTTCCTGGCCCCAAAAATTCATGAAAAATGGCCATGGCAATTTTCCCTGCTGGCTTTTTCAGGTCTCATTGCAACGACAGGGGGTGTGCTTGACTGGAGGTACCACCGAGACCCACTCCGGCTAAAACTCTCGGTGAAAGAGCGGGATTCTGAAGCTTATGCCCTTTTCCTGGGTGCCGTTCCGCTTTTTGGTTTTATGTGCCTGGCCAGTCTCGAATCGCGTCCACAGTTGTATCTGATTCCGATTCTGGTGACAGTCCTGGTTTGTACGGCCTTTATCTGCTACGATGAATTCGTTTTCCACCGCAAACGCTGCAATCTGGAGGAAACGGTATTCCACCGGATGTTGGTTATTGGGAATGGGATTGCATGGCTGGCGTGGATGCATTGGATTTATGTACGTGGGGCATGAGCATCGGTAATCTGACTGGCCTTTTTTACTGGAAAACCTTTTTGTATTCGCTCCGGAAGGAAAGTGCAGTTTATGCATACATCCCGGAGAGGCTTCCTGAATTGCCCTGGGCATGGCTTTGGGTAGGGAAGTATTTGATATGCCTGGCGTTCTCAGGATGTCTGGCAGTGTATTTTAATGCGCTGTTTCCTGGTGCCTTACTGGCCTTTCCTTTCTTGTTTTATGCCTTTGAATTGCCCCTGGTTTTCTTCTTTCCAGCGGTTTTGGAGACGGGAAACATTTGGTCTGCCGGACAACTTTCTGTAAAGACAGCCCAACGGATGGGTTGGTTCCGTTTGTATGTATGCCTGCTTCCGCTGGGTTTCCGGATGGCATGGAGTTTGGTTTTAAGCCAGCATCCTGAAACAGACTGGCAATCGGGTTGTAAAAAAGTGTTTGAATGGTATGGCAATTCCAGGATTACAAATCGGGCTTGATCTTATTCCGGAGGTTCGGGAATATTCCTTTCCGTCTTCGATGGACTGCGGCATTCTGTTCATGACCGACTTCCATGTCCGCTACCGAAGGCCCAAACTCTTAAAATTCATCAGGGAACTGGTCCAAAACCGAAAACCAGACCTGATACTTCTTGGGGGAGATTACCTTGAATCTTCGGGTTCCTGGGTTCATTTTAGAGAAGTTCTGGAGATCCTCACCGCTCAATGTCCTGTGCTTGCCATCCTTGGAAACCATGATTTCCAGATCCGGGGTTTTGATTTGAAAGTCCAGCTTGAGGGAATGGGGGTCCAGGTTATTGAAAAGCAAACTGTGGTTTTAAGGGTGAATTCGGGTGAAATTCAGATCTCGGGGAACCAGATTACGGAAGTTAATCCAAAGGCCGATTTCAGCATTCTTCTGTTGCACAACCCTGCACTGAAAAACATGGCGGCGGCAGGCTACCGGCTTGTTTTGGCAGGGCATCTTCATGGCGGTCAATGGGTTTTCTGGAAAAGAGGAAAAATCCTTTACCCGGGCGCTTTGGTATATAGGTGGAATATGCTGGAGGGGAACCTATCTTTCGGAAAATATATTCAGAGCAAAGGGCTGGGCGATACCCTTCCTATACGTTATGCATGTCCAACCGATGTGGTTTGGATTCAATTACATTCGTTTTACACATGAAAACACTCCTTGTTGTTGCCTTTGGAACCGCATATGGACTTTTTGCGAGGGTCACTTTTGGTTTTCTGGAGCCCTTTTTGCCCGTTTTCAGTTCGTCGCTGATCGGGATTTCGCCTTTCATCATCGGACTTCTTACGACGTTTCTTTTGCCTCTAAGTACCGTAAAAACAAAATGGAGGGCTTTTTTCTTTCCCCTGTTGCCCATCATGGGTCTGGCAGCAATAACCCTCTTTTTCAACGTGGAGGGACTCATTTGCTGGATTATGGCCACACCATTTCTCGCCATTCCTGCAGGTTTGGGCGGATTGCTGGGGTTTTATCTCCGGAAAAAAACACAAAAGAAGGACGATGGTGAAGATGCTCTCGACAAAAACAATTGGATTGATTGGGACAAACCGGGGAATCCCCAACTTGCGTTTTTTCTTTTGCTACCCTTTTGTACTGGTTTTCTGGAAGGAAAAATGGAGAATGAAATGCTCTTTATTGAGCAAAAGGAGACCATACGGATCAAGACCCCGGTCGGGGACGTATGGCAGGGTTTGCGATCTGATTTTTCACTTCCGGAAGATGCCCTGCCCTCTCCCCTGTCGCGGATGATCGGCTTTCCGGGTCATCTGGAAACCAGGGTTACCAACGCTGAACCTGGCGGAAAACGCTATTCATCTTACCAGAAAGCCCTGATTTTTGAAGAGACCATTCTGGAAAGCATCCCGGAGAAACGGTGGCGGCTAAGGGTAGATATTTATCCCGATAAAATTCCAGCCGGTGCAATGGACGACCATGTAAAAATCGGGGGAGAACATTTGGATGTTCTGGAAGATTGCTATGTGTTGAAATCCATCAATGGAAGCGAAACGGAAGTAGAGCTTAGCAGCCGTTATTTTATCCGGACACCATTTAACTGGTATGCCAGGTGGTGGGCCGATGTTCTGATGAGCGACTTGCTCGAAGGCGAACTAAAATCGCTTAAAGCCAGATGTGAGCTCCGGTAAATCTGGCATGGCTGGACTGTGAATCGGGAAAAGTCCGACTTTTACCCGGATTCAGGCCGGGACCCTGGACAATTTGAAAAGGCGGAAAATCTGCTTTTAGAGTCAGGCCGACAGCCCAACTCTTTCAAGAAAAATCAAGGGGACAAAGGTCCTTATCCTTTATCCCACAGGGACCTAAAAACGGATTATCCATTCCGGACAATCTGTATCAACCGGCCATTAGCCGTTCATCGAAGACAGAAACTCGGCGTTTGACCTTGTGTGGCGCATTCGGTCCTTGAGGAATTCCATGGCCTCGATGGAGTTCATGTCGTTCATGTGCTTGCGCAGGATCCAGATGCGCTGGAGTTCTTCCTTATCCATGAGCAGATCTTCACGGCGGGTTCCGGAAGCAGGTACGTCGATGGCTGGATAAACACGTTTATTGGCCAGGCGGCGGTCGAGCTGAAGCTCCATGTTGCCTGTTCCTTTAAATTCTTCGAAAATTACCTCGTCCATTTTGGAGCCGGTATCGATCAGGGCTGTTGCAATGATGGTCAGACTTCCGCCATTTTCGACATTCCTTGCTGCTCCGAAAAACCGCTTGGGCTTGTGAAGGGCATTGGCATCAACCCCGCCGGAAAGAATCTTTCCTGAAGAGGGAACCACGGTATTGTATGCCCGGGCCAGACGGGTAATGGAATCGAGGAGAATGACCACATCATGTCCGCATTCTACCAGACGTTTGGCTTTTTCCAGGGCGATGGTGGCTACTTTTACGTGGCGTTCGGCCTGCTCATCGAAGGTAGAAGCAATCACTTCGGCCTTTACACTCCGCTGCATATCCGTCACCTCTTCGGGGCGTTCGTCGATGAGGAGCACGATAAGGAACACTTCCGGGTGATTTTTGGAGATGGAATTGGCAATTTCCTTCAGCAGAACTGTTTTACCAGTTTTGGGCTGGGCCACAATCATGCCCCTCTGCCCTTTTCCAATGGGGGCGAAGAGATCCAGAATTCGGGTTG
>JBIPNA010000048.1:0-14146 GCA_044375665.1 Catalimonadaceae bacterium | reverse complement strand
AATGATGTTCCATTTTTGTCCCGGCATAAAACCGCTCCTTTTTTTCCGGAGCGGCCTGATCTGAATGAACTCCGGCAACCCATCCAAGCGATTGCTCAGCTTAACCCTGCTCTACACAGTGGGAAATCTGGCCACACGCCTGATTAATTTTGGGCTGGTGTTCGTAACCACTTTTTATCTTAGTAAGGAGGAGGTGGGCGAATACGACCTGTTCATCATTACCCTGAGCCTCCTTACCCCCATCGCCACGCTACAGCTGGCAGAATCAGCTTTGAGGTGGTTGCTGGAAGATGCCGGCCCGGAGCGGGTCCGCCTTGTTGTTTCCAATATTTCGGCCATGTTAATGGGCTGCCTTGCCCTTATGGGCCTGTTCTTTGGCATTTTCCGATTTCTGAATCTGTATGAAAATGAGTCCGCTCTGTTTGTTCTCGTTTTTTTTCAAAGCTTTTTCATCGTTTTTCAACAGATGGTGAGGGGCATAGGACTGAATCAGCTATTTGTCAGAAGCAGCATCTTGTATTCTTTGATTTATGCGTTGCTGGCCGGGTTAAGCCTGGTTTTTACCCAGGCAAAAATCAATGGGCTGATTGCAGCCAATGTGCTGGGATCTGTAGTTACATGCATCTACCTGGTCTGGTCCGGAAATCTCAGCAGGTATTTATCATTTTCAGCTGTTTCCTGGGATTTCTCCCGAACCCTGCTGGGTTATTCCATTCCATTGATTCCCAACACACTCAGCTGGTGGGCCATTTCTTCTGCAAACCGGTATTTCATACTTGCCTGGTGCGGCAAGGCAGCCAATGGAATCTTTTCCATTTCCCAGAAGATCCCCACCCTTTTACTCCTTTTCACAGGGATTTTTTATCAGGCCTGGCAGGAAAAATCGCTTTCCCTGCAACCTGGAACGCAGGTTGGTGCTTACCAGGGGAAGATTTTTGGCATGTACGTGCGGATTATGTTTGCCATCACCATTGGGATTGTCAGCACAGCAAGGTTTCTGATGCATTTCCTGGTTAGTCCCCAATTTTTTGAGGCGTGGAAATACACAGGAATCCTGTTGCTTGGGGTAGTTTTTAATTCGTTGTCCAGTTTCCTGGGAACCAGTTACCTGAGCAGAAAAGACACACGTGGGGCCATGGTAAGCAGTCTCGCAGGCGGGGCTGCCACAGTTTTGGCCTCCTGGATCCTGGTTCCTCCATTTGGCTTGTATGGAGCAGGTGCTGGTATTCTCATTGGTTACCTGCTGGTATTTTCACTCCGACTTTATGATGCCCGCAAACACGACCAGATTTCATTTCCCTCTGACGTGTTCGTTCAGATGATGGGTCTTTTTCTGGCTTCTTCTTTCATCGCATTCCAGGCTTCTTTTTGGTTGGATGTTGCCAACATATTGATTTCCGGAATCCTTCTTTTCTTTTTTAACCGATCTCTTCTGGTTGAATTTTTCAACACCAGAAGGCGGAAAATACCTGCCCCATCTCCTCAAACCTAAAAATCTGCTCCTGGTGAAATTATACTTAGTTAGTCTTCTGAAGCTTTTGCTGAGCTTCTTTAGTTTTCGAAAACCAAAAGGATTTAAAACCTCCAAACCCAAAGCTGTGATTTTGCTGGTGCCCATCCATGGCAATCTGGGCGACCAGGCCCTGGGTCTGGCAGGCCGTCGTTTTGTAGAGGACCATTTTGGAGAAAGGGAAATCGTTGAAATTACCATGCCCGACCTCTGCCGGGAAATTTTTCCGCTGAAAAGGCACCTGACTTCCCGTGATCTGGTTTTTGTGCAGGGCGGAGGCAGCATGGGGAGCCGATATCCGATTGAGGAGATTTCCCGATGGCTCATTTTCTCCCAATTATGTCAATGTACCCGGGTTTTGTTTCCCCAATCCTCCAGTTTCGATTTGAAGTCCGGAAGCGGAAAAAGAATTACCCGGATTTCACAATGGGTTTACCGGAAATATTCAAAAGGATTGATTTTATGTATCAGGGATGCCTATTCTCTGGCTTTCATGCAAGCCCATTTTCCGGGGGTTACTTTCCATCTTTTCCCTGATATTGTTCTTTATCTTGATGCCTATTTTTCACAAAGACCCAGGAAAGGTGTCTTGTATTGCCTTCGCGAGGATGTTGAAAGCCGTTTTGGTGCGGAGGAAAGGAAGAAACTAATGCAGGCTCTTTCCTCCCGCTTCGATTCTACCGAAGCTTTTGCCACTACGGTAGACAATACCTCTTTCGGCATTGAAAAGGGCAGGGAAGAAGTTGAAAAACTGGTTTATCGTCTGGGTTCAGCAGAATTGGTCATCACCGATCGCCTGCATGGGGTTATTCTAAGTTATATCAGCAACACTCCTGTGCTGGCCATCCCTACTGTAGACCACAAGCTGACAGAATTTTTTACATGGATATCCGCCTCCGGAAGATCCAGGTTGCTCAATCCAAATCCGCTCGAAGATTTTGATGCAAAATTGGCTTCACTGGATACCACAAAGGACAACACCTCCTTCCGAAGCCATTTTCAACCCCTGGTAGAATTGATTCAAAAGACACTCTGAGCCATGAAGTTGTCGTTTGTTGTTCCGGTTTATAATGTAGAAAAGTATTTGGAGCGCTGCATCCTGAGCCTGATGGACCAGGATATTCCTGCTTCGGATTATGAAGTTTGCATTGTCAATGACGGGACCAAAGACAATAGCCTTGAAATTGCCAGGAATCTGGCCGGAAGGTATCCAAATCTTAGGGTGGTAAGCCAGGAAAACAGGGGATTGAGTGGTGCCCGCAATACAGGTCTAAAGGAAATTTCAGGCAAATACGTGTGGTTTGTTGATTCAGATGATGCCATCCAAAAGAATTGCCTGAAGGGATTGCTCAACCATATGGAGGCATTGGAACTGGATACCTGCCACATTGGGTTCACACATTATTTCAATAACGGACATCAGCGCCCATATATCCCGCTTTCTCATCCAAAAGGCCCTGTTGTAACCGGGATAGAGTTTTTTTCAGAGGTAGATACAGTCCCTACGGCCTGGTCTTTTGTACATCGGACCCGGTTTTTGGTTGACAACCAACTTGCTTTCAGGGAAGGAATGGTCCATGAAGATGAAGAGTTTCTGCCCCGGATGCTTTTCGCTGCCCAAAGGGCTGGTACCTATGCCCACGATTTATACGCCTACTTTGAAAATGCCACATCGATTATGGGCACCAGAACGCTCAGGTCAGATCTGGACAAGTGCAAAGCCATGGATTCTTTCCGGAACTTTCTGGAGCGAAACCCGGTTCCAGAAGGCTTCCGGAGAAAGCTCCAATACCGTGCTTTTGTGCTTTTTCAAACGGTTCTTCACCCCAAAAGTTTTTTCCGCCTGTCGGCAAAAGATCGCGACAGGTTGATAAATGCTTTGAAGGAAACAGCTTTTTACCCGGTCCCGCCAAACCCAGGTTACTCAGCAAAGTTTACCGTCTACCGGCTATTGATGAATCTTCATCTGGGATGGTATCCCTACATACGAAACTGGATCGGCTAAAAAAGAAAGCATGCGCATCCTTTACATCACCAACAAAATCAGTCCGGCAGGAGGCCTCGAACGGGTTCTGGCCATTAAGACTTCTGCCATGGCGGATGATTTTGGCCATGATGTTCATATCCTTACACTGAACCAGGGCAAGGAGGAGGTGTTTCATGCATTTTCACCCAGGATCAGGATGCACGATATTTCGGTCCCATCCTTTCCAATTTCTTTTGTTTGGGCATATGTCAAAGGGATCCGGGCTTTGGTGGCTGCAATTGAACCAGACATAGTAGATGTGTGCGACGATGGCCTGAAGGCTTTCTTTGTCCCCTTAATTTTGGGAAAAGGGATTCCGGTGGTGTATGAACGCCATGTATCGAAAGTGATTGAATTCAATGCGCCCGGTGATAGCTGGCTGAAGCGCATGGTTGTTTCTCTGAAGTACAGACTCATGCAGGCACTGGCTCCTGGTTTTGCCCGATTTGTAGTACTTACCGCTGGAAATGTGCCCGAATGGGGGCAGCTTCCCAACCTGGTGGTTCAGCCCAATCCACTCACTTTTTATCCTGATCGGGTTTCTACCCTGAGCAATAAACGGGTGCTGGCAATTGGACGGCATGCCTATCAGAAGGGTTTTGACCTTTTACTGGAAGCGTGGAAGCTTGTTCAGGAGAAGCATCCAGACTGGAGGTTGGATCTTTATGGAAAAGAAGACCCGTCATTGGGTTTACAGAATTTGGCCGGGAGGCTGAAATTGGAAAGCTCCGTTCATTTTTTTGAACCAGTACGCGACATCCAAAATCAATATCTGGAGGCATCAGTCTATGTTTTATCGTCCCGGTTTGAAGGATTTGGGATGGTTTTAACAGAGGCTATGGCCTGCGGTGTACCCTGTGTATCTTTCGATTGCCCCTGTGGTCCATCCGACATTATTCAGCATGAAGCAGATGGATTGCTGGTTTCAAACGGAGATGTTGCAGGCCTGGCAGATGCCGTTTGCAGATTGATATCTGACCAGGAGCTGAGGCGGCAAATGGGAAAAAATGCAAGGAAAAACGTCCTTCGTTTTTCCCGGTCAGAAACTGTAGCCCAATGGGACAGCCTTTTCAGCGCATTGACCACCCTAAACCGAAAACCGCATGGGTGATCTCATTCCTCCACTGATTTACAGTAAGGTCTATTTCAACGTCTTGCTGCTGGTTCTTTTGCTGATGTTGATGCATACCCTTACTCTGGATCAATCAGCAAGGCGAAATGTGGCTGCCATGAATTTCCTGGGATATCTGCTCCTGGTGCTCGTGATTCTATTTATCGGAACCCGGGCAAACGATCCGGTTTTCACGGACATGCCTTTGTACTCCGCCGTTTTTAAAAGTTACCAGGATGGAAAGCCTCTTGAAATTACAGAAGACAAAGGCTTTCTGATGCTCAACGAGTTCTGTGCCCGTTACATGAGTCTCGAAGGCTATTATTTTACAGTTTCCCTCATTTACATTCTGCCCTTGTTTGTAGCCACAAAACGCTGGTTCGGGGAATATTGGCCTTATGGTTTTGCCATGGTGGTGTTTTCCATTTCCTTTTTTGCCTATGGAACCAATACCATTCGGAACGGCATGGCTACCAGTATCTTTATGATGGGTATTTCGTTCTTCGACCGAAAATGGCTGATGGTTCTTTTGCTCGTGCTATCTACTTTTTTTCACAAAAGCATGTTTTTGCCTTGCGCTGCTTTTGCTGCTGCAGTGGTTTTTCCAAAACCCAGGGTTTATCTGGCTTTCTGGCTTGCCTGTATTTTGCTTTCACTCATGTTTTCCGGCTTCTGGGAACAGCTTTTTGCCAATGCTGGTTTTGGCGATGACCGCACCAGTTACCTCACCACAAAGGCCGACCCCAAGGAATTCCGAAGCGTGGGATTCCGGTGGGATTTTTTGTTTTACAGCTTTATGGGAGTGGTTTCAGGGTGGTATTTTATCTTCAGAAAAGGGCTTGAACATGCCTTTTACAACATATTTTTCAGTACTTATCTCATTGCCAACGGATTTTGGATCCTTGTTATCCGGGCCAATTACTCCGACCGTTTTTCGTATCTCTCATGGTTTATGCTGGGTTCGGTCATCATTTTTCCTGTATGCGTGGAAACCCTGACCAAAAACCAGAACCGGCTGGCCAGCGGGATTCTGTTCGCCTATTTTGCCTTTACTTATCTCGTTAACTTCATCTACGTCAAATGAATCCAGAGTTATCCGTCGTGGTGCCGGTGTATAATGTAGAAAGATACATCAAGACATGCCTGGAATCCATTCTGAACAATGGCCTGGACCAGAGCCGGTTCGAGATTGTGGTAGTAGACGACGAAAGTCCGGATCAGAGTATGCGGGAAGTTGAACAGCTGGCAGCCCAAAATCCCGGGATCAGGATGGTGCGGCAGAAAAATACAGGTATCAGTGGTGCCCGAAATGCCGGAATCAAACAAGCTTCAGGAACCTTTATTCTTTTTGTTGATTCAGATGATTGGCTGGAGGCCGGCGCACTTGAGCAAATGCTGGACATGGCCAGAAGCGAAAATCTGGATGTTCTGGAATTTGGGATCAGGAAGGTGACCAACGACGGTGCCCAGAAGGGTACATTTTCCACAAGTTCTCAAGGCGCTGTTTATTCGGGTATTACCTATTACAACCGGGTACGGTATGTCAATTCTGTATTCAACAAACTGTATCGCAAATCTCTTCTGGACGAAAGCAAAATCCGTTTTATCGAGAAGATTTATGTAGAAGATTTTGAATTCAATACCCGGGTTTTTCTGGAGGCAAAAAGGGTAAAAGCGATTCCCGATCTGTGGTATCAGTACAGGCAATCGCCCAATTCCATTACCAGAACCAAAGATCAGGACCGAAAGCGAAAAATGATTCATGACCATATAGTGGTTTTGGAAGCCACCAGCACCTTATGGAAGCAGGGTGGTTCGGATGAAAGACTCTCTTTTTTGGGAGAAAGGATGTCGTTTCTGGTGGTATCTGTTTTTTATCTGATGCTGAAAAGCAAGCATACGTATTCAGAACTGAAGGCGATGAGAGCCGAACTCGAAAAGAAGGGGATTTATGAGATTTCATATCCCATTCATCAAAAAAACAAAGACCTGTTCCGGAAAATGATGGTCAAGAATTTTGCGCTGCTTGCTCTGGTACAAAAAGTATCCAACAACCTGATATCCTGATGGAAACAAAGCGAAAAAAAATATGTCTGGTGGTTGCTGTTCCAATGACGGCAAGTGCTTTTTTGCTGAAGCATATTGAAGTATTGTCGGGTTCATTTGATGTTTACCTGGTGGCTAATTTTGATGGAGTACAGTCAAGTCTTTATCAGAACCCCCATTTAAAGGGAATTTACAGTGTGCCTGTTCAAAGGGAAATCAACATCATGAAAGATGTTCAGGCCCTTCAGAACCTGGCCCTGTTTTTTAGAAGGACAAGGTTTGATGTTGTGCTCACTGTAACGCCAAAAGCAGGGTTTCTTGGAATGATCGCTGCCTGGAAAACCGAAATACCTCATAGGATCCATGTGTTTACAGGGCAGGTCTGGCATACCAAAACAGGGTTTTTCAAAAAGCTGCTCATGGCCATCGACCGGATAACTTTCCATTTGTCAACAAGGGTTTTTGTAGATGGAAAAGCACAGCGTGAATTTCTGATCGAAAAAAACATCATAAACGATCGACGTTCTTTTGTGCTGGGTAAAGGCTCGATTTCAGGTGTGGATGTGGCCAGGTTTTCTCCTGATCCCGAAATCAGAAAGCATTGGCGGAAGGAATTGGGATATGGAGAAAATGATGTTGTGTTCATGTTTTTGGGCAGGTTGAATGTGGACAAAGGCATCAGGGACCTTGCCAGGGCATTCTCAGATTTGTCGGCCTCTTGCCCCGATGCCCGTTTACTTCTGGTGGGTTATGACGAAGAACAGTTGGTGCCTGAAATCCTGAAAATGGTATCCCATCCCGAAAGGGTTTGTTTTTTTGGCCCTACCTCCAAACCAAACGAGCTTCTTCAGGTAGCCGATGTTTTTTGCCTGCCAAGTTACAGGGAAGGTTTTGGGACGAGTATCATCGAAGCTTCTTTACTCAAAAAGCCCATCATTTGCAGCGATACTTATGGTCTGCAGGAAACAATAGTAGACGGGGTAACCGGGCTTCGGCATCTTACGGCCAATCCGGCTTCCCTTCAGGCACAGATGGAAGTTTTATACGGGGACAAAGACGCCCGGGAAGAAATGGGTGAAAATGGCCGGAAATATGTAATGGAACACTTTACGGCGGAGACCATTTCGAAAGCCTGGCTTGAGCATTTCCAGGCCTTGTTGGGTGTGACTGAAAAACCAGCGTAAAACAGACCTTTTTGTTTGGCTGAAAAGTGGCAAAACCAGAACTGAATGCCGGTTATCCATCCTTGGTTTTCTCACGATGAACGGATGTTTTTGTAGGACGAATAAAAAATAACAATACTTACAAGAAGGGTTTTGGTCGATTTCCGAGTTTGATTTTTGCCGGTGCTCTTTTTATTTGCATCCTCCAAATACCTGAAAACAAGGCATTTGAGAAGCAATAGATTGGAAAAGTTCAATAAATTCTTATTTTTTTTTAATTCTCTGTTTTTTTTATATTTTTGCAACAAGGAATTGAACTTTTCCAAGTAAAAATTTCCACAAAAAGCCGCATGAATAAATTGTTTACCCACACCCAGGCAAATACCCAAATCAGGGTTTCTGCTTTAGGATTCCAACCTTCGGTTGACCAGGAGAAAGCGCCTTTCTCCGACTGCTTCTATCCAGGTTTCCGGTTTACACATGTCGGTTTCTCCCCACGTTTCTTTGTTTAGACTTCTCCCTTTTCTACTACCACAAAAGTTTCTTTCACCGATCTAAAAACCTAAAGCTATGACGATATACGGTACCACAATTACCGCAGAAAGACTTGTCCACAACAAGTTTACTGCACGCATTGCTCAGATCATTACCCACTTCTATCGCCTTCTTTTTATCCGTCTCGAAAAGTTCCATATTTCTGGAATCGGCTATTTGCCAAGATGGGTGGTTTTGATGATCGACATGAGTATCGTGTCATTGTCCGGGCTGTTCACCTATTTCCTTCTGGAAGATTCAGGAGCACACTACATCAGTAAATCCTCGTTCTTCCTTGCCTCCCTGATTTACCTCACCATACATCTTCTCTTTTTCAGGGTTTTCGAAATTTACTCCGGAATCGTTCGGCACTCCTCCATGATTGATGTGCTGAAAATCTTCCTTGCCCAGTTGTTTTCCTTTCTGGTGTTGGTCCTTATCAATTCTCTGTTGGTTTTGAAAACCCATGAGAAATTGTACCTCACCGCCGGTTTGCTCATCAACAACCTGTTTACAGGCGTCGCTCTTTTCTCTTACCGCATCATTATCAAGCATATTTTTCTCAACTATATCGGTGTTCGCAAGAAGCGGGATTTGTCCAATGCCATCATTGTCGGAACGCATTCCAATGCCATCTCCATGGCCAATGCTTTAAATGCCGACAATCCAAGGAAATTCCGGATAGTTGGTTTTATGGACCGGAATGCCAAAGACACCTCCAAAAAAATCCTTAACCAACCCATCTTTAACATCTTCGATGATTTTGAGAAAATAGCAAGGGACAGGAATGCCCATGCCATCATCATTTCCGACGAAACCATCATCGGCAAGGACAAGGAAGAGTTTCTGGAAAAAGCACTGAAGGCCGACCTGGATGTGTACAAGGTTTCTATGATTTCGAACTGGAACAACCAGAGGGAGATTTCGTCCAGCATCAAGAAATTTAAAATAGAAGATCTGCTTGAAAGAAGCCCGATTGTGATGAACAACAGTTCATTGTCCGACGACCTTTCAGGCAAAACCATCATGGTAACAGGGGCCGCCGGCTCAATTGGCAGTGAAATTGTCCGCCAGGTGCTCAAGTTCAGCCCGGGCCTGGTTGTCCTGGTAGATCAGGCCGAGACACCCATGCACAGTCTTCAGTTGGAAGTGATGGAGCAAAACCCACAGGCTCAGGTGATAGCTGTAATGGCTGATATCCGCAACAAAGACATGATGCGGAATGTATTTGCCCAATACCAGCCTGAAATGGTTTACCATGCCGCTGCCTATAAACATGTGCCCATGATGGAAAATAACCCCACGCAGGCCATTCAGACCAACGTTATGGGTTCAAAGAATCTGGCTGACCTGGCGGTGGAGTTCGATGTGAAAAAATTTGTAATGGTGTCTACCGACAAGGCAGTGAACCCTTCCAACGTTATGGGCGCCAGTAAGCGTATTGCTGAAAAGTATGTACAGACGCTACAGGCCCGGATCCTTGCCACGGGTCAGGCCCGGACCTGCTTCATCACCACTCGTTTTGGGAATGTGCTTGGCTCAAATGGCTCCGTAGTACCTTTGTTTACCAAACAGATTGAGCAGGGAGGCCCCATCACCATTACCCATCCGGATATTATTCGCTATTTCATGACCATTCCCGAAGCCTGCCAGCTTGTTCTGGAGGCCGGTACCATGGGAAAGGGAGGTGAAGTTTTTATCTTCGATATGGGTAAGCCGGTGAAAATTGTGGATCTCGCCCTGAAGATGATCAAACTGGCAGGCCTTACCCCGGAAAAGGATATAAAAATTGCCTTTACAGGTCTGCGTCCCGGTGAAAAACTATATGAAGAGCTGCTGAATGACACATCTAAAACACTCCCGACCTACCATGAGAAAATCACCATTTTCCAGGATGAGGTGGAGGATTTTGCTGAATTGAACGGAAACATCCAGGAACTTGTGAATTTGTCGAATTCTTACAATGCGTTCGACATGGTGAAGAAGATGAAAAGCATCCTCCCGGAATTCAAGTCTATGAATTCTTCTTTCCAAAAAATAGACGAAATCGCCTTAAAACAAGCCAGTTAAGTAGATGTGGCCTGTTTCTCCGGCAAGCCGGGTTTCTACCTGATTCAAGGCAGTTTGCCCGGTTTTCTCACAAGCCCGAACCCATTAGCCTATTCGGGGTAGAAAACCTGCGGCTCCCTTCGCTTCTTTACCCTTTCGGGGAGCCAGGTTCTTTAATTTTTAAAAGACCCGCTTTCAGGCAGCTTTCTCCCTTCTGGAAAAGCAGACCATCGCATGATTACCGACAACATCAACGGACAAAAACCGGCCCAGGAAGAAAATCTTCAACTCCGGGAAATTCTCGAAAAATACCTTTCCCATTGGAAGTGGTTTGTTTTAAGCCTTATCCTCTTTCTGGCCCTGGCCTTTGTGTACCTGAGGTATGCAGTTCCTCAGTACAAAGCCAGCATCTCTATCCTTATAAAGGATGAACGAAAAGGTGGGAATGTAATGGATGAACTTTCCGCCTTTTCTGATCTTAGTGCGCTGACCAACATTAAGACCAATGTGGACAATGAAATTGAGGTGCTCAAGTCGAGAAGGCTCATCGAGCAAACGGTGCTGAACCTGATGCTGAATGTCCGCTACATCAACATGGGTCGCCTTAAGTCTGACGATGTTTACAAGTACAAAGACTTCGATGTGTTGTTCACCCAGTTTGACGCCTCATTTTTTAAAAAGAACTGGTCGTTTACTGTCCAAACCAAAACGGATTCTACCTTTTTACTGGGTGGAGAGGGAGAGCGGACCCAGGAAATCAGGTATGGACAGATGGTTTCAAGTCCTTACTGCAACTTTAAAATCGAAAAAAACTACAACAGCTATTTCAAGTCTTCTTCCGAACCTGTTCGGATAAAAGTGGAAGTAAAGCCGGTGCAGGAGGTGGTGGAGAGTTACCGAAACCGACTCAATATTTCTTTGCTCAACAAAAACACCAGCGCCATCGAAATCACCCTGGTAGACCAGGTAAAAGACCGGGCAGAAGATTTTCTCAATACCCTGTTTAAGATATACAACCAGAACGAGGTCGACGAAAAAAACCAGATTTCTGCCGGAACCTCCCGGTTTATCAAAGAGCGCCTCAATCTGATGAACCTTTCTCTTGAAGGTGTCGAAAAAGAATCGGAAATCTATAAAAGGGAAAACAGCGTAACCGATATAAAGTCCGAGGCAGACCTTTATCTGGAGAATGCCTCCATTTTTCAAAAGAATGTGATGGACACCGAAATTCAGCTGAAGGTGGTGCAATCGCTGATAGATTTTATCAAGGGCAACAACAAATACGACCTGATGCCCAACAACATTATTGATGCTGACGACAACTATTCGGCTCAGGTAACAGAATACAATCAATTGATTCTGGAGCGGAACCGGCTGTTGATTTCAGCCAAACCGGGCAATCCCATGATCATGGCCCTCGATGCCAAAATCGATGTGCTCAATTCCAACATGCTGGCCAGTCTGAAAACCATCAGGGCCTCATTGTCCATCCGAAAAAAGGATCTGCAACGGGAAAGTGCCCTGGTGAAAAGCAAGATTTCGCAGATCCCAACCCAGGAAAGGGAAGTTCGGGTTTTGGCCAGGCAGCAACAAATTAAAGAAGCACTTTATCTCTATCTGCTCCAGAAAGGAGAAGAAATTGCCATTTCACTGGCCATAGCGGCACCCAATGCCAAGCTCATCGACACAGCCATTGCAGCAAAAATGCCTATCTCACCCAACCGGCAGGTGGTCTTATTGGGTGCCTTTCTGCTGGGTCTGGTGGTTCCCTTCCTCAGCATTTATATCAACGACCTGCTCGACACCAAGGTAAAAGACCGCAGGGATCTGGAGTCCCGGCTGAGTGTTCCGTTTCTGGGCGACGTACCAAGGTCTTTGTCCAAGGGAGAAAACCTGACACCCGGAAGCAGGTCCAGCCTGGCAGAAGCCTTGCGCATCATCCGCACCAATCTGGAGTTTATGGTGACCCAGGTCCCAAAAGGGAGGGCCAAAACGATTTTTGTCACATCCACGCTTCCGAGAGAGGGCAAAACCTTTGTTTCGATCAACCTGGCCAAGACCATAGCTTTTACAGGAAAAAAGGTATTGCTGCTGGGTATGGATCTTCGAAATCCCAAGTTGCACAAGTACTTTCCCCTACCTTCCAGGGAGGGCGTCACCGATTACCTCATCACACCCGGCAGTAACCTCACCCAGTTTATGGTGAAACTCGAAGGTTTCGAAAATATGTTTGTGCTCCCTTCGGGCACCATCCCGCCCAATCCGGCAGAAATCCTGCTCACCGACCGGCTCGATGGCATGTTTGAAGACCTCAAGGGCATGTTTGACTACATCATTGTGGATACGGTTCCCTCCAGTATTGTTACAGACACCTTCCTGCTGGCCAAACACGCCGATTGCTTTTTGTATGTGGTGCGTGCCTTTTACCTCGACAAGCGGAAACTCTACTTCCTTGAGAACTATGTAAAAGATGGCAAGCTCCACAATCTGGGCATGGTGCTCAATGCCACGAAGAACAACCTCAGCTACGGATACGGGCAGGAAATTGAGAAGAAATCCATTTTCAGGCGCCTGCGGTATTGATTAAAAAAGGAGCCAGGTTTCGAAAATCCTTTTGTTGGTTGCTAGGGCGTGCCGGCTTCCTTCGTCGCCGTCGGGCCATCCGCTTGTAGTCCGCGGCTCCTGTCGTCGCCTGTGGGCTACCACTCCTGTCCCTCCCGCGGACCATTTTTTTCTAGACAGGATATGAATTGGAAGGCATTTTCTCCTGAGCGAAAGAGTGATTGGTTTTGGGAGGTGGTCTGTTTTTGGGAAAGAGCGTCGGTTCTTTGCTTTTGTTGGTTGGGGTGGTGACCGGAACTTTTTTGACTGAACGGTTTTGTTTGGGAGCCGTTCTCCTTCTTTTTGGCTTGATCCAAAAAGAAGCAAAAAGATCAAGAACATCCAATCGGCCAGCCCGCGGGGCCTCTGCTCCCCCGTGGATGTTCGGGCCAACGCACGTTGGGACGCGGTCTTTTTTTTGGGGAGAGCGTCGGTTCTGTGCTTTTGTTGGTCTGAAGGACCAGTGCTTCTTTGACTGAACGGTTTTGTTTGGGAGCCGTACTCCTTCTTTTTGGCTTGATCCAAAAAGAAGCAAAAAGATCAAGAACATCCAATCGGCCAGCCCGCAAGGCCTCTGCTCCCCCGTGGATGTTCGGGCCAACGCACGTTGGGACGCGGTCTGTTTTTGGGGACGAGCGTCGGTTCTGTGCTTTTGTTTGATTGACCGGAGGTTTTTGACTGAACGGTTTTGTTTGGGAGCCGTACTCCTTCTTTTTGGCTTGATCCAAAAAGAAGCAAAAAGATCAGGAACATCCAATCGGCCAGCCCGCGGGGCCTCTGCTCCCCCGTGGATGTTCGGGCCGGCGCACGCAGGAAAGTTGTCTGAAGTTGGGAAAGAGCGTCGGTCCTGTGCTTTTTTTGGTTTGGGGTTGTGACCGGAACTTTTTTGACTGAACGGTTTTGTAGGGGAGCCGTTCTCCTTTTTTTTGGCTTGATCCAAAAAGAAGCAAAAAGATCAGGAACATCCAATCGGCCAGCCCGCGGGGCCTCTGCTCCCCCGTGGATGTTCGGACCAACGCACGTTGGGACGCGGTCTGTTTTTGGGGACGAGCGTCGGTTCTTTGCTTTTTTGGGTGGTTTGAAGGACCGGAGCTTCTTTGACTGAA
>JBIPNA010000047.1:0-14189 GCA_044375665.1 Catalimonadaceae bacterium | reverse complement strand
GAACTCCTCCGAAGCGCTTCGATCGGCCATCCGGATCATGAAAGAAACCGGCGCTCATGCAGTTAAAATGGAAGGCGGAGCAGAAATCAAAGATTCTATTGCGAGAATTCTCAGTGCCGGGGTGCCAGTAATGGGGCATCTGGGATTAACGCCCCAATCAATCTATAAATTCGGGACATATACAGTCAGGGCTAGGGAAGAAGCTGAAGCTCAGAAACTCCTTGAAGATGCCAGAATACTGGAAGAGTGTGGTTGCTTCTCCATTGTCCTGGAAAAAATCCCATCTCTTTTGGCCCGACAGGTGAGTGAAGAACTTCATATTCCTGTAATTGGAATAGGTGCTGGTCCCCATGTGGATGGCCAGGTTCTGGTAACCCACGATCTTCTTGGTATCACAAATCAATTCAAACCTCGTTTCCTCAGGAAATACGCAGATCTGAATACCATCATTTCAGAAGCCGTATCCCACTATGTGGAAGATGTGAAGCAAAAATCTTTTCCTACCGAAAACGAAGCGTATTGATGGTCCAAAAGGCTCCTTCTTAAATGGGTCCTTCTTTTGAGCTCTTTAAAGATTGCTTCATTATTGTTCTTCCGGTTTCGAAAACTCATCGTTTATAAACTCTCCGACATTTCGGCCAATTTCACCTATATTTTATGTTCGATTAGAGGGGTATTTCGTATTCTTGAATTCTTTTTTTTTTCAAGATGCAATTTAAAAACTACCTCACACTAATTGTCTTAGTTGCCTTTCTTGGTATACAATCTTCCTCATTCGGAAGTCCTGTCGTTTGGAAAGCCATCGGAAAAGACCGGATGGTTTCAGATGCGCCTAATTACATTAAGCCATCCTCAGCCCGGTACTTTGAACTGAATGTACCTGCGCTCCTTCAGGAGTTTTCTTCGGCACCAGAAGAACAAAAGGGCAAACTCAGCCAATATGGAAAAATTGTAACCCTACCCATGCCAGATGGAAGCACACAGCGATTTGCAATAGCCTCATATCAAATGATGGAGCCTGGACTTCGGCCAAAGTGGAATTTCATTCAAACCTTTTTGGGGCAGGGCTTGGATGACCCAACTGCAACCTTAAAAGCTGATTTTACCTCTCTCGGATTCCATTACCAAATTCTAAGTTCGGGCAATCGCTGGTATGCAGACCCTGTTTTCCATGGGGATTTGCGCTATTATCAGGTTTATGATAAAAAAAACCTGAATCCAAAAGATAAAGGTCCATGGATTGAAGAGGGGATAGATGAACCACATATAATTGACGGAACCTCCGGAGGAATTCCAACAGATCCGGTTTTTGTGTCCGGACCAACCCTTCGTACATACCGGATTGCAATTGCCACAACCGGAGAATATACCAATTTTCATGGTGGGGCAACCAATGCCGCGTCGGCTGTAGTTACCACGTTGAACAGAATCAACGGGGTGTATGAAAGAGAAGTAGCCATCAGGCTGGTCCTGGTTGCGAACAATAACTTATTGATTTACACCAATTCGGGATCGGATCCTTATACCAACAATAGCGGAGGTACTATGCTTGGTCAGAATCAAACAAATATTACTACGGTCATAGGAACTGCCAATTACGATATGGGCCATGTTTTTAGTACCGGGGGCGGAGGAATTGCCGGCCTGGGAGTTATTTGTTCTAATAACAGTAAGGCCCGGGGTGTAACCGGCTCAAATTCACCTGTTGGCGATCCATTTGATATCGACTATGTTGCCCATGAGATGGGGCATCAATTTGGCGCCAACCACACTTTCAACAGTACTACAGGAAGTTGCGGAGGAAACAACCGTTCTGCAGCATCAGCTTTTGAGCCTGGAAGTGGGACCACCATAATGGCTTATGCCGGAATTTGCGGATCTGACAATACCCAAAACAATTCCAACGACTATTTCCATTTCAAGAGCCATGAAGACATCGCCAACTATTCTCAAAATGGCACAGGCAACAGCTGCCCGGTAAAAACCCAGACCGGCAACAGTGCCCCTGTTATCCCAGCTTTGCAAGGTGGATTTGTTATTCCAATTAGCACCCCTTTCAAATTAACCGCCCCTTTGGTCACAGACGCGGACAATGATCAATTGACATATTGTTGGGAAGAGTTTGATCTTGGACCCGGAGGAACACCCAACAGTCCAACACAGGATGCACCGCTTTTCCGGTCCTTTTTGCCTGTTACCTCCAGGGAAAGGGTATTTCCAAGATGGGTTAATATCCTGGCCAACTCTACAACTTTGGGAGAGCGGCTTCCAACATATGCCCGCAATTTGAAATTCAAACTGACAGTCCGGGATAATAAAGCCGGAGGTGGAGGCGTAAATTCAGCATCGATGTCGATGACCGTGAACGCTACAGGCGGTGCATTCTCTGTCACCTCACCCAACACCAATGTAGCATGGGAAGCCGGAACTTCACAAACCATTACCTGGAATGCCGGGGCTACTGCATCCGCACCATTTAATTCTCCACTGGTAAGAATTAAGTTGTCCACAGATGCAGGAACCAGCTTCCCTTACATTCTGGCTGATTCAGTCGCCAATGATGGTTCGCAGTTGGTAACCTTTCCAGTGATACCAAGTACCACCTGCCGGGTTTTAATTGAATCTATTGGCAATGTATTTTTTGATGTTTCAAATGTCAATTTCCGACTAACAGCTCCTACAAATGCAAGTATTGCTATGAGTACGGAAGATACTGCTGTTTGTGCCGGTCAAACATTTCAGGTAGTCATTGAACCAACGGGGACAGTTTATAATCCCGGGAACGTTTTTAGCCTTCAAATTTCAAATGCTGCCGGTCAGTTTGTTAGCCCGGTTACCATTGGAACCATTGCCGGAACAAGTGGAGACACAATAACGGCAACAATTCCTCCCTCCTATTCAGGAAACACTTACAAACTGCGGGTTGTCAGTTCGAATCCAACCAGGACAAGCACCCAAATCCTGAATGCTCCCGGAATCCGCCCGCTTCCACTAGCTCCAGGCGAAATTTCAGGTGTTACCAGCCTTTGTGCCAATGATAGTACCAAGTGGTTTTCAGTCCTTCCCTTATCCGGAATTTCCGGTTATTCCTGGCAGGTCCCGCAGGGAACACAAATACTCTCCAATCCAGATTCAAATGCCATTCGGATTCGGTTTGGCAATACAGCAGGTAATTTGACCGTAAAGGCCATAAACAGTTGTGGATCCGGGCCAGGCAGCTCCATAAACCTTTCACCCATTATAATTTTACCAGCACAGGTGGTTGCAGTTGCCTCGACCATCACTCCTTGCCAGGGAACCAGCGTTACATTTACGGCCAACCCGACCAACGGAGGGCAAACGCCAGGCTACCAATGGTTAAAAAACGATACCATTATTTCGGGTGCCAACCTGGCCACCTACACAACAGGTTTGCTTTCAACCGGCGACAAATTCAAAGTGATTTTAACTTCTTCGCTGTCCTGTGGTTTGCCCAATATTGATACATCTGCTCAATTAACCATTCAGGTGAATATTCCGAAAACACCAACTGCTCTTATTGAGTCAAATGCTTTGAATGACACTTCCTGTGCCGGAGAAGCAGTTACATTCACTTCTACCATCAATACAGGGGGAGGAACAACCCCTCAATACGCCTGGTTTAGGAATTTAACCCAGATCAATGGCCAAACCACTTCCACCCTGATGCTGTCAAACCTGACTTCGAATGATTCAATCAGGGTACGGCTCTCTGTGGCAGGAAATTGTCTTACAACCAACCAGGTTTTCTCTCCTGCTCTCCGGTTAGCCATTATTGCGCTAAATGTAAATGCAGGTGCCGATACAGTGGTTTGTCCCGGAAAAACTGCCAGTTTAAACGGACTTCCTGAAGGCGGCACATGGTCTGGAAATGGGGTAAATGGTTCAGGAACATATACTGCCGGAACAACATCAGGCACATCAACTCTAACTTACACCGTTGAGCGATATGGTTGCGAAAGATCAGATACAAGAGTAATTACCATACCATTAATACCTTCTGTATCTTATTCTGTGAGCATCAATACTTTGACTGCCATTGCCAGCGGAGCAACCAGTTGGACCTGGTTCAGAAACGATACCATCATTCCCGGAGCCAATTCCGCTTCATTTGTTATGCCACAAAGTGGTATCTACTGTGTGGAAGTAAAGTTCCAAAATGGATGTACTGCGAAAAGTCCATGCCTGGTTCAAACAGTTACTTCAAATACCAGACTTGTTTCAGGTCCGGTTTTTGAATTATACCCCAACCCTGCAAATGATCTGTGTTTTGCACAATGGGGAGAAACTCTTGAATCAGCTCAAATCATTAACGGATTGGGGCAGATTGTTCAGTCTTTGGAACTCAACCCCGAACAAAGACAATTAACATTTTCGGTGAAATCTCTGCCTCCTGGATTTTATCACGTTGTTTTAAAAGGGAAAGCCGGAAGTCAATCTTTACGAACCCTTATCAAAAACTAAAGCATAAAAAAAACCGGCAAAGGCCGGTTTTTTTTTGACATGAAGGAAGGTCATCCATTGCAAACCTGTTTAAGGTTTTCGAATAGATTTGGCTAATTTCTTTTTGATATCCGAAAAAACCGGATGCGCATTTCTCCGAAAGATATCAGCAGAGTTCTCCGAGCTTTTGAACCCTTCGGGCATGATTGCCTTCCTCAAATTTGGCTTGTAGAAAAGCGCTCAGCATGGTCCAGGCATATTCCGGAGCAGTGAATCTTGCGCCAAAACAGATGATTTGCGCATTATTGTGTTGCTTGAGCAAAGTTGCGACTTCCGTGTTCCAGGCAAGACCTGCCCGGATTCCAGAAAATTTATTGGCACTCATGACCATCCCTTCACCGCTCCCGCAAACCAATACCCCGTATTCGCAACGTCCTTCCTGAACAGCTTTTGCCACCTGGGCAGCATAGTCTGGATAATCCACAGAAGCTTGTTCGAAAGTGCCAACGTCCTCAAAACCAATACCTGCATCGTTTAAACGACTTTTCAGGTATTCTTTTAGGATAAAGCCAGCATGGTCTGCACCAATACAAACAGGTTTCATTATTTGCTCAATAAGGAAAAAAATTAGAACCCACCACGGAACTTATAGGTCTGAGCCACTTTGTCAATAGCTACAACATAAGCACCAATCCTCAAGGTGGTATCATGCTTTTGAGCGGTGGCATATACTTTTTCGAAAGCTTCCTTCAATATCCGATCGCTACGGCGCTGAACCCGGTCTAAGCCCCATTTGTATCCAAGCCTGTTTTGCACCCATTCAAAATAAGAGACAGTAACCCCGCCTGAATTAGCAAGTATATCCGGAACAGCCATAATTCCCTTTTCCTGAACCACAGCATCGGCCTTGGCTGAAGTAGGGCCATTTGCACCTTCCACAATTAATTTGCAACGAAGTGAATGGACATTATCCGGGGTAATTACATCCTCTTTTGCAGCTGGGACCAAAACATCCACTTCAAGAGCGAGCAACTCCTCATTTGTTATTTTCTGAGCATTGGAATAACCTTCCAGAGACATATTATGGGCATCCCTGAAAGCTATGGCCTCCTCAATATTGATTCCATTCTCATTGAAGTAGGCACCGGAAACATCACTGATACCCAAAATCTTTACCCCACGTTCATGAAGGAGTTTTGCTGAAATTGAACCCACATTTCCGAAACCTTGAACAGCACAGGTCGCTTTGAATGGATTGATCTTTAATTTTTCCATGGCGGCAAATGCTGAAACCATAACACCTCTTCCAGTTGCTTCTACACGACCAACAGATCCGCCAAGCACAAGAGGTTTTCCTGTCACAACGGCGGTAATTGTGGTTCCATGAGCCTTAGAATACTCATCCATCAGCCAGGCCATTTCCCTTTGACTTGTTCCCATATCAGGTGCCGGAATATCCCTGTCGGGCCCAAACACATCCAGCATCGACATGGTGTAAGCTCGTGTTAATCGCTCAATTTCGCCTGCAGACATTGATCTGGGATCGCAGGTTATGCCACCTTTTGCACCACCATATGGGATATCGACAACTGCGCATTTCCAGGTCATCCAGGCTGCAAGGGCTTTTACTTCATCAAGATTTACATCCATCGCATAACGAATTCCACCTTTTGCAGGACCAAGGATGTTGGAATGAATAACCCGATAGCCCTCAAAAACCCGAACCTGACCACTATCCATGGTAATTGGCAGGGAAACAATAACCTGGCGTGTGGGTGTTTTTAAAACATTATACGTTGAAGGATCCAAACCTAGAATCTGAGCTGCCACATCGAAGCGTGACATCATGGATTCAAATGGGTTTTCCTGGTCTTTGATAGGAGCTGGTTCGATATAGGCCATAAAGGGTTGTTTTAATTTGGTGCAGTTGTGGCAGCAAACGTAGGCAAAATCAGGTGGTCAATGAAGAAACTTTACCCGACAATGAGTTGTTGCCCTGGTTTGATGTTTTTGTTTTTCAGATTATTCAACCGCATCAAATCCTTGATGGTGAGCCGGTTAAATTTCCGGGTAATAGAATAAAGCGTATCGCCTTTCTGAACCCGGTAGGTTTTCGAAAAAACTTCCTCTGCATTCTTTGGCTTAGATTTAGTTTTTGAGGATTTTAAATTTAATGCCAAATCTGCATGAGGATCGGCCTTTTGATTGATAGAAGGAATATTCAGCAACTGTCCGGCCTTCAATTCGGAACTAATTTCGGGATTGGCTGCAAGTAATTGGGCCATTGTCAAGCCATGGCTTTTTGCAATCTGAAAAAGTCTATCCCCTCTTTTTACCCTGTAATGAGCTGGTGCAGTGGATTCGGAACATCCTTCTGTAACAGGTATTGTGTCGATACACGCAGTTGATGGTCCCGGAACTACCCTCAAAATCTGACCCTCATGTATTCTGGATGATGTCAGGGAATTCCATTCACGAATTTGCCTGGTAGAAGAACCATATTGAATAGCCAGCTGATACAGCTTTTCTGCCTTTTTAACCCTATGAAAACCTTCAGGCAAAAATTCTTGCAAAGCCTCTTTGGATTCAACGGGTGCTATTTCTTTTTTCGATTCTTGATTTTTTACTACAACTGGTTCGGCAAACTGGGATTCAGTTGGGAAACGAAGGCGCTTTCCTTTTTTTATGGGACTATTTTTTATGTGGTTCAACTGACATAAAGTTTGTACATCAACCCCATGTTTTTTGGCCAATCTGGAAGGATGAGACCCTTTGGGAACCCAGATCCATTTAAAAGAACCATCACCTTTCGAACTACTTATCCGGGATGTATTAACCCTGCCCCAATTAACCTTAGCCGAATCGAGAAAAACATCTAAGTTCAATGCAAGCGGGGAAGAATGGGTAATGGGAACCAGCAAAGGTTGGGCACAATTGGCAGGAAAAATGTTTGTTTTCAGATCTGGGTTGTGAAGCAGCAAACATTGGTTTGGCAAGCCAAGTATTTGCTCAAGCTTACAGATGTCAAATGCCTTGTTCGTTCGGAATGTATCAAGGGGGGCAGTTGTTAGAACACTATCAACATCTGGAAAAATATTGTGTGCCGAAGCATAATGCATTGAATATACAACTGCATGAAATTGAGGCACATAAGAACGGGTCTCTTTAGGAAGAAAATTGTAGATCTCCCAAAATCCTCTTTTACCCGACTTGCGCATTGCTTTCATCACATTACCAGGGCCACAATTGTATGCGGCCAAAGCAAGTTCCCAGTCGTTGAACATGCCGTACAAATATTTTAAAAATTTACATGCTGCTTCTGTCGCCAAGTATGGGTTTTGTCTTTCGTCAATATGCTGATTCTGAGCCAAATAAAAATCTTTTCCGGTTCCGGGCATAAACTGCCAAAGTCCAAGGGCGCCAGTCCTGGATTTTGCTCTGTAGTTTAGGCCTGATTCCACAATTGACAGATACTTCAGGGCATCCGGCATGTTGTGCTTTCGTAAATAATATTCGAAAATGGGGAAGTAATAATTCTTCCTTTCAAGCATCGTTTGGGTGTAGTTGCGCTTTCGAACTGTGAAAAAATGGATAAACCCACACACTGTTTTGTTAACCACGAGGGGCATATCAAGGTCAAGGCAAGACACCCTGTCTTCAATAGTCTCCTGGTCTATGGTCGGAATATATTGTGAAAAGAGTGTATCAGCGCCCATTCTGGAAACCTCCGGATTCTGAGAATGGCTTAATTCCTGAAAAAATGGTAAGTCGTTATTGATCAAAGAATCAAGATTTTCCTGAACCTGAGCTTTTGCCGGCAGCAACGACATCAGGAAAAACACAAAGAGTCCCCCTGTTTGGACAAAAGGGAAAGGACTTTGAAACCGGAATTTCCAATTGAATACACGCATCATACCAAGCGCAAGGTAGAAAAAGGCATGGCATGCAGCAACCCGATGTAAGTCAACCTCTTTTTTTGTAGAAAAATGAATACTGCCTGACTGGGCACAAAGCAACATAAATCCCGAAAATCAATAAGCCTGGTTGAACAAAATTCAATTTAAGGACGGATCAGAAGGAAAATTGGAGACCATTTTATAATAGGGGCCCATCTTTTGCAAAATCGTCTTCCACATTTGTAATGGGTCGATTTCAAGGATTGAGTCGATAGGCCCATTATAAACCAACCACTCTTCACGGTCAAGTTCCTCCTGAAGTTGCCCTTTTTCCCAGCCGGAATAACCAACCAGAAGCCGGCCCTTGTCGGAAGAAAACGCTTTTTCTTCTACTGCCTCCAAAAGTGCTTCATAGGCACCCTGCCAATACACACCTTCCCTGATCAGGACACAATCCTTAATATAACTAAGGTGGTGAAGAAAAAACATATTTTGAGCATCAACCGGGCCCCCTGCAAAAAAAGGAAAACCCCCGAGTGGGTGATCTGCATCAAAAGGACAATCTGTCAATTTATTAAGAATCAGGCCAATAGTTCCATCTGTGTCATGATGGCAAACCAAAACCACTGATCGTCCAAATAAGGGGTCCTGCATGAATGGCTCAGACAAAAGCAAAGTGCCGGCCTGAATTTGGATACTATCTGATTCCATGGCGGATCATTTATAATTGCAAGCCTAAAAAGAAATCGATACCGGGAAAAGTAATTTTTCCAAATTATAAGGTTTCTACCAACAAGCTTCTCAAAATTGTTGCAGGCGGATTAGTTCATCTCCTGTACAAAAGGGTTGAATCGATCCTTTATCCGCACATTTTTCCAAAAGTTGCAAGGCCGGAATACCGGATATTGGATGTTTCCAGTTAGGGCAAACATCTGCCAATGGGGCAAGTACAAAACGTCTCAACGTCATTGAAGGATGGGGCAAGTCAAGAGCTTCATTATGAAAAACCTGGGCGCCCATTGCGATGACATCAATATCGATCGTCCTTGGCTGGAGTCGACCTTTGTCTTTTCTACCCATCAAAATTTCAACATGCTGGGTAATTTGAAGGGCCTTTAAGGGAGAAAGTGAACATGCAAAGACAACGACCAGATTCAGATAAGGTAATTCATGATCGACCTGCCAGGGTTCGGTCTCAAAAACACAGCTTATTCCCAGAGGTTCACCAAAATGGTTTTCAAGTAATTTCAGACATTCTGCCAACTGCTGCGGACGGTTCCCCATGTTGCTGCCTAAAGAAAGCCAAAGCGCACTTTTCATCCTGATCCAGATGGTTTTGAAAAGTAAACCGGTTTAATGTAATCTGGCTCAAAAAGGGATGGGGACACAAAATCCCGGATCTTCCATTTTTTAAAACCCAGCGACAAAGTAGTTTTTGCATCAGGTTCTATAGAAGAAAATGAAGACCAGCTTTCGGGCTTTCCAAAGTATTGAAACACTTTTTCTCCTCCGTTTCCAGCCAAAATAAGATCCGGGAATTTCCTGGGCAAGGATTCACCAAAATCAGATAAATGGTAAGCACCTTTTAAAATACCAGAGCCTGAGCCAGGCAATTCCATTCGGGCAAAAACCTCATCGCGTCTGGCATCAAAAACAGTTAATACATGTGTGGATTCTGGCAAACGCTGACGCACTTGTGCTTCGCAATTTTCAAATGCAGAAACCTGCAAAAGAGGAATTTTCAACCCAAAACAAAGGCCTTTAGCAAAAGAAACACCTATTCGAAGACCTGTGTAAGAGCCTGGCCCTGAACCAACAACAACCCCATCAAGAAAGGTCGTGTCCAAATTGGCCAAAGCCAGGACTTTCTGAACCATAATTCCAAGCATTTGGGCATGCATCATTGGGAGGTACCAGTTCAGCGAAAAGACAGAGACCCCATCCCTTCCGAGGCAAACTGAAAGGTGTGCACTACCAGTTTCGATGGCCAACAAATGAACTGGTTTCATTAAAAAATCAATCTGAATTGCAGTAGCACAAAAGAAAGGAATAAGAATATCCCAAATAGAAAAGTTGTCCAGAAAACAGAAGTTTGTTTTGCAATTTTCAAACCGAGATATGACCCAACCATCCCACCGATGGCCAAAGGAAAGGCCAAAGGAATAACCAGAAAGCCCAAAGTGGATTTCGAAAAAGTCTCTATTTCATTTGAAAAGATGCTCAGCAAGGAAGAAACGAAGGAAGAGATTGTGATGACGCCAAGTGAAATTGATCTTGCCGCTGGTAATGAATATCTGAGCATCGTATGCAAAACAGGAACAAGAACAATTCCACCGCCCATTCCCGTCAGCGGGGAAACCATCCCCGAAAATAACCCGCTGATTGACAGGAGGCCCCATCGAAATCTGCCGGCTTCCTGCACAGAATCCCCAATACTTCCCGATCTGATCTTCCAAAACAGCCTAAACATCATATAGGCTAAAATCAAAGAAAAAACAGATTCAAATAACCTTCTGGAATACCAACCGGAATTGACAAAAAAATGGAGTAAGAGAAGTGTTGAAACCGAGGCAAAAAAACCGACCACCAGGATTTGTCTGCGGAAAAGTAACACCTCCTTCCATTGAAAAAAATTGGCGGATAATGTGGTAAAAAACGTCGCAAACAACGAATTGGCAATGGTGTAAGAAACAAGAAAAGGACCAGAAATTCCCTGTTGAGTCAGCCCAAAAGGCAATACGAGCGCAAACACAAGGCCACCCCCTATCCCAAGCAGTCCGCCCATGAGACCGCCGAGGAGGCCAAAAAAAATCCAGATCAACGCTTCCAAAATCACTGCGGTGCAAATGTGCGGAAAAGGACAAATCAACAAGCATTCTGTTTGCATTACAGGCGGAGTGTTCTTTGTTGCATGCGGACTTTGCGGGTCATTGCCAAATCCAGTGTATTTTGCAGCCCTTCCCCTGGGAAGAATAATCAGTTTCAATTGCCTGTAAAAAAACAAATAGAGCTTTTCATTTTCAGCCTCCCCGCTTTGATAGGAGTAAGTCTTGGGCTGGGAATATGGGTAGGAGCAACATTATTTGGAGGGCAGGGAAGGGGAAAAGAAATGGGGGCATCTATAGAGAAGTTTCGCGAAGTTCTTGGCATTCTGGATGGAGAGTATGTAGACACCCTTGATCCAAATCGTGTGACAGAGAACGTGTTAAATCATTTACTGGAAGGGCTTGACCCACATTCCAGTTACATTCCTCAAGAGGATATTGAATTATCCCACTCCAGTCTTGAATCTGGTTTTGAAGGAATAGGCATTGAATTTTTAATTGTGGAAGACACGGTACAGGTCATTTCTGCCCTTAAGGGTGGTCCATCGGATATGGTTGGAATTTTACCTGGTGATCGGCTATTTAGCGCAAATGGAGTAAGACTAACAGGACGTCAGGTTTCGAACCGGGAAGTATTCCAAAATCTGCGGGGCAAAAAAGGCAGTACTGTTGAATTGGAAATAAAACGGGTGGGTTATTCAAAATTGCTACGTTTTTCGGTCGTGAGATCTCACGTCTCTTCCCAATCTGTAGAAGCCTCATTCCTGATCAACCCAAAAACAGGGTATTTGAAAATCAGCAAATTTTCAGACAATACTTATCTTGAATGTAAAGAAGCTTTATTAAAATTAAAATCTTCTGGTGCTGTTTCCATTATTCTTGATGTCAGGGATAATCCGGGTGGCTACCTGGACAGAGCAACCCGCCTGGTTGATGAATTTCTACCTGAAAACCGATTGATTGTTTTTACTGACGGAAAAGCAAAAAAGTATGATCAACAATATTTCTCATCTGAAGGAGGAATATTTCAAAAAGAACCTTTGATCGTTTTGGTAAACGAAGGTTCTGCTTCTGCATCAGAAATTCTGGCAGGTGCCATTCAAGACAACGACCGGGGTTTAATTCTGGGCAGAAGGACTTTTGGCAAGGGTCTGGTTCAGGTTCCGATTTCTCTCAAAGACGGCTCTGAACTTCGCCTGACAATTTCAAGGTATTTTAGCCCAAGCGGACGTTGTATCCAAAAACCTTATCGGCATTCAGATGTCGGATACAATTTTGAACTCGACAAAAGACGTCAGACAGGAGAGCTATTCTGGCGTGATTCGATCCACCCGGATAAAGTAGAAAAGTTTGAAACCCTTGGAGGCCGCACCGTTTATGGTGGAGGCGGTATCATACCTGATGTTTTTATTCCTCTGGATACCCTTACCATGAATCCCTTTCTCATTGCTTTGATGCAAAAAAACCTGTTTCGGGAATTTGCTCTGAGCTACTTCAAAAAACATGAAAAAGAGCTTTTGATGCAAAAAAAGCGGTTGGAGCCATCTCAATTGCAACTTAAGCCAGAGGTTATGAAGGAGTTTGTTGAAATGACACTGCTGCGCAAAATAGACTGGCCGATTCACAGGCAAAGAATCGAAACGGAATCCTTCCTTCAACATATGATTAAGGCGTATATTGCCCGTCTGATTTGGGGTGACAACGGGTATTATCAAATCATGTGTCTTCGGGACCCGATGATTCAAACTGCGCTTCGAAAAATGCCGGAAGCCAATCGTTTGTTCACTCAAAACCTTCACAAATACCGAAACTAATTTTTATGCCCTTTTACACCAGATTGGGATCAATACCTCCCAAGCGACATACCCAATTCAGACAAGAAGATGGGACTCTATTTTTCGAGGAACTTGTAAGCTCCTATGGTTTCAGTGGCATCTATTCCAATTTGTACCACAAATTTGCGCCTACCATGGTGACCGGGCTGGAGGAAAGCCAGGCTTTCGGCATCGAATGGGAAGAAACTTACGGATTAAAACAAACGCATCTAAAAACAGCCGGGATGAAAGAAACCGGCAAAGACTTTCTTGATGCGAGACTTCCTCTTCTGGGAAATTCAGATGTAGTGCTTTATATTCTGAATTCTCAGGCACTGGAGATGCCTTATTCTTACAAAAATGCAGAAGCAGACGAAGTTTTATTTGTCCACGAAGGATCGGGAGTATTGCTATCACAATTTGGTAAGCTGCCTTACAGGCAAGGAGATTATATTGTCATCCCGCGAACTACCATTTATCAGATTCAACCACATGCAGGGGCCAGCCGTTTTCTGGTCATAGAATCTTTCAGCCCGGTTGAGACCGTTTCCCGCTATCGAAATGAAATGGGGCAGCTTCTTGAACATTCTCCTTATTGTGAACGTGACATCCGCCCGCCTGCTGAAATTTATATGGAAAGTGGAGATGGCCCTTTCTTCATAAAAATAAAGAAATCAGGTGCCATACACAATTATAAATACGATCACTCTCCATTCAATGTGGTGGGCTGGGATGGCTGCCTCTATCCTTATGCCTTATCCATCCATGAATTTGAACCCATTACCGGAAGGATTCATCAGCCCCCTCCGGTGCACCAAACCTTTCAGGCTCATAATTTTGTTATTTGTTCTTTTGTTCCCCGTTTGTTTGATTACCACCCATTGAGTATTCCTGCTCCCTACAACCATAGTAATATTGACAGCGATGAAGTCCTCTATTATGTAGAAGGAAATTTCATGAGCAGAAGGGGGATTGATACCGGGTCTTTTACACTACACCCTGGAGGACTTCCGCATGGGCCACACCCTGGAACAGTAGAAGCAAGTATCGGAGCTAAAGAAACCAAGGAATTGGCCGTCATGGTTGATACCTTTAAACCACTCAAAGTCAGTAAAAAGGCTATGGAGTTTTTAGATCCCAACTATCCTTTTAGCTGGATACCCTGATGGAAAGGTCCTTGAAAATTATCGCAA
>JBIPNA010000358.1:0-3749 GCA_044375665.1 Catalimonadaceae bacterium | reverse complement strand
ACCAATCTCGAGGAAGAAAGTGCTAAGAATGGGTCCCCAACGCCCGTGGTAACCTCCGCCGGTGCCCTTGTGAAAGGGCTTCAGGCCCTGGGAGCCAAACGGCTGGCCCTCATTACGCCCTACATGCGGCCCCTCACCGACAAAGTGGTGGACTATCTGGAGCATCAGGGTTTTGAGGTGCTGGACTCCATCGCCCTCGAAATTCCCGACAATCTGGAGGTAGCCGCCCAGGATCCGATGAACCTGCTCGAAATTTACAAGCGGCTGGATCTCACCGGTGTAGATGTGCTTGTGGCCTCCGCCTGCGTGCAGATGCCTTCGCTTGCGGCCATCGATTTGCTCGAAAAAGCGACAGGCCTTCCGGTCACCTCCGCGGCCGTTTGCACCACCTGGGAGATGCTCCGCAAACTGGGCCTGTCTACCCGGGTTCCGATGGGTGGGCAGTTGCTTTCCGGCAAATACTGAGCAGGGGAGGAGGATTTGGGCGGCTTTTCGGGCTGTCCGGGGCTCCGCTATCGCTTCGGTACCGGCCTTTTCCTGCCCGCTTGCCACCCACAGGCCGGCACTAAACCCCTCCCATCCCGGCCGCGGATTCGGTTTGGATGTGCAGCCAAGCCTTCACACCTGGATGCGGGTCTTCACGCATCCACGCGACGGTTCCTCAAAAGAGCGAAATGCTCTTGTGGGCCTTTCGTCTGGATTAAATGGGAAGCATAAAAGGGGTAAAACCAGGAAACAGGGCGTTTGATTTGCGGAGGCTCCAACCCCCGAAGGGTCAATCGATCTGCCTGCTATTTTCAAAAAGAACATCCGGGCAAAAGTCCAGTGGTGCCGGAATGGTGCTTCCATCCTTTAAACGCATTTTGATCAATCCATCCCAACAGATGGTTTGGCATTCTGGACTTACTTTGGCCTGGACAAAAATCTCCGGATCAAGGAGTCGTCCTATACTGGATTCTGGTTTGGATGTATAGGGTTTGAGAATTGAATTAAAATCAATCTCCCGAAGTTCTCCGGTTGTCCATAAAGCACGGATAATGTATGGTTTAACAAATTCAATCGATTTTATTCGGGGTAACATCAGGAAAGGGGGTCTATTTTAAAAAAACTGGCCTGATCTTCGGAAAGCAACTTGAAATTCTCCTCTAAGTCCGCTCTGTGAATTTCAACCCAGGCCTGGATAAGTCTTTCCTGTTTTGGCGGGATTTCTCCTTTAATTCAGATTCTGCATTAAAAATTCGTTGTGAGAGTCTAACATGCAAAAAATCAGCACCTTATACTCGAGATTCGTAGCAGCGCTACGAATCTCGAGTATAAGGTGGCGAAGCCTCTGATTTGAAGCAGGTTAGGCTCGTAACAGGATTTCTAATGCGGATTCTGAGTTTAATCCGGTTTCCGGTTTCAATTGAAAAAATGGCTTCAAACTCACCGTATTTGGCATGAAAATGCGGAGGCAGGTGGTCGTATTCATACATATAAATAATTATTCCGAAAAACCGGCACAACTCTGGCATATCATCTTTATAATGACACAAATATATACAATATTTCAGTTGACCTATGCCTGGGCGTTTGCCCTCAGGCATCAAAACAACGGTGCCTTAAAAGAACGAAATAGGCGTTTCGTACGTATTAAATGGAAAGCACAAAAGGGGTAAAATCAGGAAACAGGGCGTTTGATTTGCGGAGGCTCCAACCCCCAGGATCATTGGGACGAAATGATGCATCGTAGTTGCAAAACCCAAATGGCGAAAGGCGATGGGCTAAGCAAATGATTTTTGACAAGGATCCTGAGGCCGCAAGCCATCTGCAGGCGGGTATGCCAAACGGTCTGCAATACCTGCCTACCTTCGCCCGGATAATTTTCCAGTATGATTCCCGAAATCCTCCGTCGCCTCCAGATCGCTGAACTCAAACCCATCCAGAAGGCTGCCCTTGAAACCATGAAATCCAACCCGGAGATGGTGCTGCTGGCACCTACCGGCTCTGGTAAAACCCTGGCATTTCTGTTGCCACTTCTGCCATTCCTCGATCCTCAGAAATCTGGAATTCAGGTGCTGATCCTTGTGCCTTCCAGGGAACTGGCCCTTCAGATCGAACTGGTTTTCCGACAGATGGGTACCGGCTTTAAATGCCTTTGTTGCTACGGCGGACATCCGGTGACCATCGAAAAAAATGCCCTCCGCCAGCCACCAGCCGTCTGGATCGGGACCCCGGGCCGCATTGCCTACCACATCAGAAACGGAAACGCCGCGCCCGGGACCATCCACTCCCTCGTCCTTGATGAGTTTGATAAGTCACTTGAGCTGGGCTTCCAGGCGGAAATGTCGGCCATTCTGAAATCCCTTACCGGCCTCCACCGTCGTCTCCTCACTTCTGCAACACCAATGGAGGCATTTCCGCCCTTCGTCGGACTTCAGGCCCCGGTGCTGCTTCATTTTCTGGAAGAAAGCCAGCTGGGTCAGGACCTCAGACTGCATTATCTCCGGGCTGAGGGAACCGATAAACTCCAGTTGCTGCTGGAGCTGATTTGCCACCTCAATCCAAAACCAACCCTGGTTTTTTGCAATCACCGCGATGCCGTAGAACGCATAAGTGCGCTCCTTGCAGACCAGGGTCTGGTGCACGAAATGTTTCATGGCGGAATGGAACAGGAAGACCGGGAACGGGCCCTCATCAAATTCAGGAACGGCACTTGCAGCATGCTCATCAGCACCGATCTTGCCAGCAGGGGACTCGATATTCCCGAAATTGAGGCTGTGGTGCACTACCAGTTGCCCCCAACAGAGGAAGTTTTCATCCACCGCAACGGTCGCACTGCCCGGATGCATGCCCAGGGTACCGCCTGGCTGCTTTTGGCCGGAGAAGATTATTTGCCTTCTTATCTTCAAAATCCACCTGAAGAATACCAGCTTCCCAAAGAAAATCCATTGCCCCCGCCCACCCTTTGGGAAACCCTGTGGATCGGGGCAGGCCGGAAAGACAAAGTGAACAAAATGGATATCGTGGGTATGTTGCTGCAAAAAGGGGCCTTGCAAAAAGATGATCTGGGTCGTATCGAAGTGCTGGATCAGTCCGCCTATGTCGCTGTTCGTCGCGACAAAGTAAAGGGGCTGCTTGCCCGGATAAAGGATGAGAAAATCAAAGGCCGGAAAGTTCGGATTGCCATTTCAAAATAGGGTAGGGGAATTCCTCCCTAAGGAAACCATTTGAAGGGCTTTTTGATGTTTCCCCATGGACACTTAAAAACCCTAAAACCGCATTAGAAATCCCATTCAGGACTTGACCGAAAAATTAATTCAGGGATGACAGGAGTTCTCTGGTATATCCTATTTTTGCACAGTACATTTGAAAAGTCCTTAACTTAAATTTCTGAATATTTTTTAAAATACGAAAAATTGTGATCAAAATTAAGAATAATGTATAAAAAATCAATTTCTGAAATTTTCAAAATTTTTAATTCAACAATTAATGGATTATCTCAGTCAGAGGTTTCCCTTAGATTGACAGATTTAGGATTGAATGAAATAGTTGAAGAGAAGAAACGATCTGTTCTGATTTTGTTTCTAAATCAGTTTGCCGATTTAATGATTTTAATACTCATTATTGCTGCTGTTGTTTCGGGTTTTATTGGAGACTTAACCGATACCATTATTATTTTGGTCATCGTATTACTCAACTCCATTGTTGGTTTTTTTCAGGAGTTTCAGGCTGAGAAAGCCATTCAGGCACTGAAGGATATGTCTGTT
>JBIPNA010000357.1:0-3755 GCA_044375665.1 Catalimonadaceae bacterium | reverse complement strand
GCATCAATATGTTCCATTAGCCAGCGGGCCTCTTGCTGATCGCGGTTCTGCATCATATACACCATGACGGAGTCGTCAACATCGTCAGGAGGGCGATACCGATCGTATTTTCCAAAAAACAAACCATTGGGAAAATGACGGCCAGGATTTGTTTGCCAGAAATTGTAGCGTGGAAGTCCCTGTTTGTTTTGAAAGGGTGCCACACCCTGGCAGGCAGTCAGACGGATTTGCTCAAGCAGGTGGGATTCTTCCGCATTTAAAAATGGTTTGAGTCGGAAAAGGGAGTGGAGTAGCGTGGCCGTAAAATAAGCCGAATCGTCCTCCCTCAGGTAAAAGAAGGGATGACTCCTTTGGGAAGGGAATCTCCCTGAAAGGCGGGGAAAATGGGTTTGCTGCATCTGCGCCAGCGCTTCCAGCATTTTCAAAGGTTGTTTTCCATCTGCCCCTCCCATAGTGGGGCAATTTGGTATTTTTTCCTGAATAGAAATCTGGAGCTAAAATGGATCTTCAGAAGAACTTTCCTTTTCCCAGGGGGCCTCGCGGATTTCCATGAGGCGATCGTAAAGCCAGGTCCTTTTAAACCTGGGGTTAAATACATCTTTCATTTCCGTTTCAAGCTCCTCCCATTTTCCCTGTTCCCTGAGTAAGTCCAGATATATCTTCCAGTTTTTGAAGAGATTGTTCAGGAAAGGAGGATAATCATAGTCGTATTGACGGTAATATTCTACTGCCATTTGAAGCTGATAACCGTACATGGCCAGCACATCTTCCTGAAAAGCAGAAACCAGACAAAACTCTTTCAGTATACGTTGTATCCTGCTGGATCTGGCTTTTCCTCTTCCCCTGTTGGGAAAATATTCTTTCCGGATTTCCTTCCGGTATTTCTCCAGGATGCTTTCATTTTCCAGTCCAAACTCCATGGTCAGATACATTTTGGCCACTGGAAACCGCTGCGAAATTTCTTTCAATAACCGGAGAAGTTCTTCGGGATCCTGTTTTTCAAGTTCTTTCTGGAGAGTGGATTTGGCCATGGTCAGATTCCATTTTCTTTGAAATACCGGACGATTCCCCTGCGTACCAGCGTTTCGCGGTCTTCTGCGGGAACTTTATCTGTGGGTTCGAATGCAGGCCATCCTGAATCAGAAGATACCCGGTAAAACAAACCCTCCTTTTCCAAAACAGTCAGAATTCCGAGATTGATCAGGTCCAGTTTTTCCTCTTTGTTCTGACTGTTTTTCACTTCCGGGCTTTCCTGATATCCTATCATGAGGAGAATGGCTTCCAGGGAAGGTTTTTTTCCAAACCTTCGGATAAACTGAAATTCAACTGATTTAAACTCCTTTTCGAGGAGCTGGCCATCCGGTTCTGTTTGCATGGGGTTGCAAAACTAATCGGGCTGTATCTTCTGACCTATTGCAAAGTCGAAAAGGGTGGCCCTTCTGAGGGAATACCAGGCGACCCAGTATTGTTGCAGGCTTTGGAGGTAATTGACCAGGGCATCGTCTTTTTCCTGCTGGGCAATGGTTAGGTTGGTAATGTCAATCTTACCAATAAGATATCTGTTCTTCGCCATTTCATATCTGCGCTGGGCAATGGTATCGGCTTTGGCAGAAATATCCAGACTTGTGGCAAGCTGCCTGAGCTGCATCACCTGATTGAATACTTCTATATCGATCCTGTTTTTCTGATTGCGGATATTCTCCAGGGTGGCATTCAGTTCCGCTTCAGCTTGTTTTACCAGGGAGCGGTTCCTTCCTGAATTGTGTAGTGGCACATTGATTCCGACAAAGGCACTTTGCTGGCTCTGCAGGTTTTTAAAAGCGGAGGTGAAATCGGTAGCGGTTTGGTTGTACCCTACAGACAGGGTTAGATCTGCCGAAAACCTCCGGGATATCTGGGTGGAGCGGAGATTCATCCGGGCCATATTCTCGGCCATTTCAAGGGTTTTAAAATCACTTCGGTTTTCACGGGCCTCGGCCCTGGCCTTTTCGGGGTCCAGTTCTGGGCGAGGTACTCTGTCGGGCAAAGCCACCTGAATTTTGCCAGACTGCTCATAGTAGCCCAGCAGATTCCGGAGTTCTTTTTCACTGGTCAGCATCCTCAATGTGCTGCGTTCTACGGCATTTCTTGCATTCATCAAGCCGAGTTCTACCTGCAACAATTCATTCTCAGCGATTTTTCCAATGCCAAACCGCCCTTTTGAAATCCGGAAGATGGTATCATTGTTGTTAAGATTGTAGGTGGCATTCCGCAACTGTACTTCAGAAATGAGCAGTTCAAAATATTTGGAAACCACATCAAGGTTAAGGTCTTCGAGTTGTTCTATCTGCACCCTGGTGGCTTCACTAAAACTGATTTTTTGTTGTTCCCAATTCCATTTTATCCTGTTGATCCGGAATAAGGGTTGGGTAAACGTGAGAAATAAAGGTGCAGAACGCCAGTAATAATTAGGAGTATTGCCTTCTGTATCAAAAAGATCGATCCGGCTCAACCCTGAGTTTAATGCAAGTGTGCCACCGGTGGCCATTAAGTTTTGGCTAAGAGACAAAGTAGTGGAAGAGAAATTCTGGCTTTGTGGCCGGAACAAGATGGACCCATCTGGTTGTGGGATCTGATTGATGGCTCTGGTAAAACCAGGGACCTGCGCATTCAGATCCAGTTGTGGACGGAGAAGTGCCCGGTTGGATTGAAATCTCCAGTTTTCCGCTTCAAACCTGGACCGTATCTGCTTCGACAACGGACTATTCTTTCTGGCCATGGCCAAAGCATCCGGAAGACCCAGGGTCTGGCTGCAGGCCTCAGAAAAAAGAAGATTGAACCCAACGGAGGATACCAGATACAACCAGGAAATTTGCTTGAACATTCGCCGAAAAAACGAAAATTCTTTCGCTTGGTCCAAAACCCTGACCCAAATAGGTTGAACGGTCCTGAAGTACTTTGACCGGACTATTCGGGCAATAAGTTCCCTGCAATGTTTATTTTTCAAGCCAAACTGTCCCTGTCCGGATTTCTTTACCCAGTAATTGAAACCGGTAAATCCCTGGCGCAAGTCCATCGCCACTCAGAATCCATTCCTGACCCTGAATATTCTGAAAACTCCGGACTTTCTGCCCACTTTGATTGTACAGAAAGAGTTGGTGTGGCAAATTATCGGGATTGCTGAACACAATCCTGGTTTGTTTCCTGAAGGGGTTGGGAATCAGTCTGACTCCTGGCCGCCCCAGTCTTTGCTGCACAAAGGTGACGTTTCCGGTAGATTTACATGGCCCTGAAGATTTGGCGAGTACCTGGAGATTGGCACTCAGAATGGAAGAAATGGAGGCGATGCACACCTGGTTGCCTGTGGTGGTATCAAAATAAACACGCAAAAACCTGGTACTTGTTGTATGGCGTAAAATCCGGTTTCCAATCATACTTCCCATCAGGGTGCCGTCGGAAGAATGAAACAACTGAACGGTTCCAGAGTCCCCAAGGCCAATGAACCGGGCTGAATCAACCGAAAGTCCGCTTAGCGCAAGCTGAAATGCCACTACTTCCTGATCGGCATTGAGAATAGACAAGTCGAGATACCCTTCAGCCATATACACCGAATCGATGGAAATCCTGGCCGACTGCTCCGGATTTTGGATCAGAGGTCCGAAGTTGCAGATTGCGGCATGCAGTGGATCAGAGCTGCTGGCAATACATTGGTGCAACATATGGTAGTCCAGAATGTCGATTTTGGAGTCGTTGTTGAGGTCCTTGCAGGCCGAAAG
>JBIPNA010000356.1:0-3758 GCA_044375665.1 Catalimonadaceae bacterium | reverse complement strand
ACGGTTTGATGCCGGTGCGGTCGGTGGATGCAAACAAAATTCGCTGTTTCAGATCAAGTATGGCCATGGCCCACATGCCATCAAGCCTATCGAGAAATGAGATACCCCAGGTTTGATATGCCTGAAGAACGACTTCCGTATCGGTTCTGGTAGAGAAAATGCAACCCAAATTTTCAAGCTCTGTCCGGAGAAGCTTGTAATTGTAGATTTCACCATTGAAATCCAGAAACAAACTGTGGTCTGCATTGGCCATGGGCTGATGGCCCTCAGCCTCGGGAGCAATAATGGCGAGCCGGCGGTGCAATAAGCCTACGCGATAGCCATTTTCTTCGATTTGGTTCAATGGGCGGGCCTCCGGAGAAAATGGAGGCCTGGCAAATTCTCCTGACCATGCTTCAACAGATCCCAATGACGGATCCCAAAAAACATAGCCCTCGTCGTCCGGACCCCTGTGCCGAAGGGTTTGAGACACTTTCTGAAGATGTCTTACCCCAAAAACCCGGGAAGGACTCACAAAACCTGCGATTCCGCACATGACACAAAGGAACAAAAAAACCAATGGCAGGGAGAAAAGGAGACCGGAAACCAGCATCCTCTGCTCTGAAGAACAGAACATCCAGAATCAGGTCTTTCTTAAAAAGGAAAGCATAATCGCATGTGGTGGCCTATTTTTGCAAAAAAATTCAAGGGGTATGTCCCGAAAATCCTTTTCCTTATTTCAGTTTTTCTTTCGCTTTTTTCTTTGGGGATTTGCCCTCATTGGCCTTTTTCTGGTTGCATCCTGGGTCGCCATTCAGTTAAAATGGACCGTCGAGGGCGGAACTGTGGACGGTAACAACCGCTATTTCCAGGACATGCAGGATAAGTACAACCAATCCTTTGCCATCGACACAAGCAGAAAGGAAACCGGCAATTTTTCTGTACTCGGGCGGATCCTTTTCCTGAGTCACTGGCACCCAGCCAATGCAGATGCCATTTTTGACATCTGGAAAATGACCGGGAATGATGCAGATGCCCACCGCATGCTGGATGCAGCCGAACTTCAAATGGCAGGCAGACCATCCTGGGAATCGGCCTTAAACGAGTGGAAAAGAGCATTGCCCAAAACAGATTCCATATCCCAGCTCAATGCTTTTCCATGGATGAACATCATGGAATGGCAGGATTTCAAAGTTGCTGTTGCCAAAGATAAAAAGGTGATTGATTCTGTTGCCCGGCAAACCGGCGTTGAAGCCCGGCTTATTGTGGCTTGCCTGGTGGGGGAACAAATACGCCTGTTCAACTCCGACCGGGAGGCCTATAAAAAGTGGATTGGTCCATTGAAGATTTTATCCGTTGAATCCACATTTTCTTTCGGAGTGACAGGCATAAAAGACGAAACAGCCCAAACCATAGAACGCTACACCAGGGACAGCACCTCTGCTTTTTACACGGGAAAAGACGACGAGCATTGGCTCGACTTTCATTCAGACAACCACCAGGAAGAGCGATATAAACGTCTCACCCATTTCAAAAACCACTATTATTCTTATCTCTATGCCGCTTTGTTCCTGAAACAGGTAAAAACCCAATGGGAAAAGGCAGGACACCCCATTGACGAAAGACCTGAAATTCTTGCCACCCTATTCAATGTAGGCTTTGCTCGTTCGCTTCCCAAAGCCAACCCTCAGGTGGGTGGAGCCACCATCACCATACGTAACCAGCCCTACACTTTTGGGGCTATTGCTTACCAGTTTTACTACTCCGGCGAATTGTTTGATCTCTTCCCTTATCAGCACCCCAAATTCCGCCCCGCATGAAAATCTGCTTTTGGGTCTGGATTCTGGCCTTCTGCTCAGGGTCCCTGAAGGCACAGTCTTTGAATTGGGACAGCATTGGAAAGGGAATCCGATATGCTGAAATGGATCTGTTATTGCCTTCCATTCTGGGAGAATCGAGGCTACAAATTCTGGAAATAAATCCCAGGTTAAGGAAACTGGAATTGTTTTGCGCCAGCGAAGGCCGTCATGGTCCGCTTACTGCAACCGAATGGGCTGAAAAGGAGAGGCTGCAGGTGGTATTTAATGCGGGCATGTATCAGCTGGCCATGCCACTTATCAGCCGGGGTTTTCTAAGAAATGCCAACCATATCAATCAGGGCAAATGGCATCCCGATTACAAAGGGCTTTTGTTGCTGCAGCCCAAAGATTCACTATGGCCTTCAGCCATGGTATGCGACCTCACCTGCGCTGAAAACGAGGTTCGAAAAAATGGTTATTCCGCCCTGGCTCAAGGGCTCAGGATGCTGGATTGCCAGGGCATGCCTTTGTCCTGGGACAAAAAGAAACAGTCCTGCAGCATGATGGCATTGGCGAGAAACCAAACAGGCAATTTGTATCTGGTTTTTTGCAGGTCTCCTTATACACACAACCAGATGATCACTTTTCTCAGAGCTTTGCCTCTTGGTCTTCTGGAAACCATTTATCTCGAAGGGGGACCTGAAACCAGCTTATTTGTATCGGTGGGCAACTTTCGGCTGGAGTGCAGGGGCAGCTATGTATCGGATACTTATGAAAACGATGCAAACCAGAGGTTCTGGAAATTGCCCAATGTGATTGGGATCCGGTAGTTTTAAAAAATTGGGCCCGGACAAATTTTAGGTTCAGCTGAAAATTAAACAACCAATCCCAAATTCAAGTCAAAGTCCGGCCATTACAATTTAGAAATATTAGAATCTGAGCAAGAAAGCGAACATGTAGTTGGATAACTAAAGGGTTGAATTTCAGAAATTAAAAGCGGGTTCTGGGTTAAATGAAGCAGAACAGTGATTTATTTTCAAAAAGAACTGACGTTCAATTCCAAAAAAAGAAATCTCGTTTCTGAGGTTAACGTAAAAAAAAACCGGCTCTCGGCTAAAATCGGGTTTTATTTTTAAAAAAAAACATTTTCCATTTGACCTTGAGAAGGGTATTGAAAAATTCGATGACAACAAAAGACAAGGCCGACTTCCTGAGAATTTGGATAATTTTGAAAGGCGGATTAGATATTTTTAGCTGTTTTGATGGTAGAAATCCGTAAACCGAAATTATTTTCAGCCTGAAAATGCATCCCTTAAGAGAACGATTAAACGCCCTTATTCAACCCAACCAATCTCTGATAGATCGCTTTTTTTCAGCATTGGATGAAGATTATTGGCTGATCAACCTGGAGAACCCATCGGATACCTGGTTTAGCGGGCCCATTTTGGCTTCATTAGGGTACACGCCTGATTCAATCAAACCTGAGAATGGCAGCCTGAATTTTATCAATTCCGATGATTTGGAAAATCTGCTTAAAGAAGCAAAATCTCCGCAGCGAAAAAGTGCAAGAACCCATCCCTGCAAAATCCGATGTAAACACAAAAATGGGGAAATAATTTATTGGATTTGTACTGGGTTTGTCATTGAAAATGAGGAGAATAGGCCTGGGATATTGGTTGTCAGATCGGTGGATGTGACAGAAGAAACCCAAAAAAAGGTCCAGGCCAACCACTTTAGCCAGAGCCTTAAAAAGATGCTATTCGATCTTGGTGACCTGGTCCTGGTGGTGGACAGAGACTTTATTGTGACAGATTATCATCAAAACCGGATCGATGCGTTGCTTTTTGCTTTGCCATCAGAATTTGTAAACAAACACATCAAGGAGATTGGATTATCGGAAGACGACCTCCGTAATTTTATCATCTCGATTTACGAAGCGAAAGAAGAAGGAAGAATTCCGGAAGTTGAATTTAAGCTTAC
>JBIPNA010000046.1:0-14226 GCA_044375665.1 Catalimonadaceae bacterium | reverse complement strand
ACAAGCCAGGTTATGAAAGTTGTAAGACCCCGTCAACTTGGTTTCTACAGAATCAAACCCTGGAATTTGAATGGAAAGAAAAAATGCTGAATGTGCTAAAATGCAGGGGGCATCATCTTCCGGACCAGGAAAGGTGAATTGCTTTTTTATTTTTTCCCTGAGTTTTTGGTTCCAGTCATCCGAGGTATTTACAATAGCCGTTCCTAAAGTCTGGTGCAGGAAATCAAAAAGTTCTCCATTAGCCCGGGCTGTTTTTTCGATGGTACCAAATCCCTCCAGATGGTCTTTACCGATGTTGGTAATCAACCCGGTATTGGGTTCTGCCAAATAGCATAAGTCGGCTATTTCGCCAGGATGATTGGCCCCCATTTCAATTACAGCAAGATCATGTTCATCTTTCAACTGCAACAGGCAAAGCGGAACTCCAATATGGTTGTTTAGGTTGCCAGGCGTGGAATATACCCGAAATTTAACGCTCAAAACCCTGGAAATAAGCTCCTTGGTAGTTGTTTTTCCATTAGATCCACAAACCCCGATGACATGTTTGCCCCAGACAAGCCGATGGTGATGTGCCAGTTTTTGCAAGTCCCGCAAACCCGCCTCGACCCGCAAAATGCGAGAATCTTTGATTCCCGTTTCCTCATCGGTGACCACATAAGCGGCACCCTGATCCAGGGCCTGGCCTAAAAATTTATTGCCATTAAAATTTGGTCCTTTTAAAGCCCAGAACATTTGGCCTGCCTGAAGGCTTCTGGTGTCTGTATTGATACCGGAAGAGCGCAAAAACGCAGAATACAATATCTCGATGTGCATGCGCTCAAATATGGAAGGGCTTTTGCATTGGAAAAAATATGGTTTCGAAAACCTTGGTTTTCAACTCTGAAAAGAGTCCCGAGCGAACATTATTTCAAAGAGAAAAAATATTGATTTATCGAGAATAACACGATACTGAAATGAAAAATGGACATTCGGGCTTCTTTTTTCAAACAATACTAATTGGGTGGTTAGAAAGAAAACCAAAAGAATTTAGCTGATTTGCATCACTTTCTTATCATTTTAACCAATTAATCATGTTTAAAAATTACCCGTATTCTGCCCCGGGTTTAGGGGCATTGCTTTTATTTTTCCTGATGTTTGGGTCTCTCCAGGCCCAGATTTTTCAACCGGAAGGTCTCAACATGCCAGGCGACTGGAATGGCTGGTCAAATCCTCCGGCAGCCAATTCTCCATATGGATCTGAATTTCAGGTGACCAATGGGGGAATGAAGAAAATTACCTCAGGTACCACGCGTTGGCAAACAACATTTACGGGTACTTCAGGAGGTGCTTTCTTATTTACTTCAGGTCCAACAGGGAATCCCTGGGGCAACAAGTGGGGAGATGTTGGTGTTACTTTAAATACCCTTCAGAATTATAATATTGGTGGGGGAGTCGCCAACAATAGCATTACTTGTAATGCATCTAAGCACTACACAGCTATCTGGCAAGACAATGGCTACTCCAATACCCAGGCGATTTTCATGGAAACAGCAAATGCGCCGGTAGCCATCAATACGGTCAACCAAACGCCAGCAGCAGGAATGGTAACTCCTTCCAACTCGGTGACCATCAACCTTACCGTATCCTCGGCCCCGAGTCCGGAAGAAATTGTGTATGTCAGGTGGACTACCGACAACTTTGCCACTTCTACAATGTCTGCCGCTACAATGGTAGGTAATGCAGGCTCTGTTGTGATCGGTGCCCAACCTGAAGGAACCACTGTTCAATACTATGTAATGACAAGTACAGTGGCTTCTATTTCCGGAAATTATGACATGCAGTCCATCCAGAAGTCAAACCTGCAAAGCTACACTTCAGCATCAGCTCCTCCGGTTGATGTCACTTTTCAGGTGGACATGGCCAATGAGACCGTAAGTCCGAATGGTGTTCACGTGGCAGGTACATTTAATGGTTTCAATACTTCCTCTCATCCGCTTTCTTTGATAAGCGGAACTTTGTATGGAGCAGTAATTCCAATTGCCCAGAGTTCAGTAATTGAATACAAGTTCCTGAATGGAAATACAGGAAGTGACTATGAAACAGTAACTGGCGGATGCGAGCTTGGAAATGGAAACAGATCCTTATCTGTTGGGTCAAGTGATATTACTATTCTTCCGGTTTGCTACAGCAAATGTGCATCCTGCGTTCCAAAAGTAAATGTCACTTTTCAGGTGAATATGGCCGGGTTGACCGTTAGCCCGAATGGGATTCATTTGGCTGGAGGTTTTGGCAGCAACTATCCTACCTGGAATCCTGGAGGCATAGCCCTTAGCCCTGTTGGAGGAGGCGTTTATTCCGTTACGCTACAATTGGTTCCAGGATCGGTAGTTCAATATAAATTCATCAATGGAAATGCATGGGGAGGTGATGAAGGCGTACCCGGAGCTTGTAATGTGAGCGGCAACCGTCAATATACGGTACCAGGAATTGACTCCAACATTCCACTGATCTGTTTTGGAACCTGTGGTAATTGTGTTGCCGTAACATTCCAGGTAGACATGAGTGGGCAAACTGTAAGTGGCAATGGAATTCATGTGGCCGGAGCTTTCCAGAGTTGGAACCCAGGTAGCACACAATTGAACTTTGTGGGAGGTGGAGTTTACAGTGTTACAGTGAATGTAGATCCAAATACAACATCACAATACAAGTTTGTAAATGGAAACAGCTGGGGAACAGACGAAGGCGTCCCGGGGGTTTGTAACGTAAGTGGAAACCGAAGCTTCTCAGTGGGTTCAGCACCATTAACAATCCCGGTTGTATGTTTTGCACGCTGTATAGGTTGTACCGACGAAAACCTGTGGACCGGAGCCCAAAACACCAACTTCGGTAATGGCAATAACTGGACTGCAGGTGTGGCTCCTACAGGATGTGATTTTAATGTGAAAATTGGTTCATCTGCAAATGCTCCTAATATAACTGGCGGCACATTTACTGCAGGTTCACTCAGTTTTGCTACAGGCTCAACAATGACGGTAGCTCCAGGTGCTACTATAAATGTTTGTGGTCCTCTGACCATCAACTCAGGCAATGCCCACATCGTAGGGGGCGGAACTGTAATTATGAATGGCACCAGTGCCCAAACCATTCTCGGAAACCTGAACGTGGCCAGTTTAAGAATCAACAATCCTTCCGGAGTATCTCTTGGGGCATCTGCCAAACTAACCATTTCTGAGAAATTGAAACTGGAATCCGGAGCTTTCACTACTTCAGCCGGACAATTGATCATGAATGCCGGACCTGGATTCCAGTCGCGTTTACTAAAAGTGGAGCCAGGTGCCTCTTTTGTTGGTGATATGACTTTCCGCAAGCAGTTGCCTTCAATTCCACTTTCCGAATCCGGAGCATGGTTTTTCACCGGCTCGCCTGTCGCAGGATTTAGTTTAGGTGCATACAACCAGTCCGGAAATAGCTTCCATCCGACCACTTTTGATCCAACCAGTGAAAATCCTGCATCACTTTATTTGTACAACAACATTCAAACGGCCAATTCTGATGACTTTGGCTGGGTGAAATCAAACAGTGCAGCCCAGGTGCCGGCAGAAGGACAAGGAGTAAGGGTTTGGGGAAAAAGCAATTTCCTCTCTAACCCAGGAAGATTCGAATTTACAGGAGCCCCAAATGTGGGTCCCGTTACCTTCCCTGTAGCTTATTGCAACAGTGGCTGCTCATACCCTGTAAACGGAGCCAACAATGGCTGGAACTTTTTGGCAAATCCTTATCCAGGAACCATCGACTGGAATGCAGCCACAGGCTGGACAAAATCTGGAATAGCAAGCAACGCCATTTACATCTGGAACGCCGCAACAAAAACCTATGCAACATTTGATGGAACAGCAGGAGCAAACGGTGGCTCAAGATACATTGCTGCAGGTCAGGCATTTTTCATCAATGCCACCGGTGCAGGATCGTCACTTGATGCTACTGAAGATGTAAAAGCAGACGAAAATAGCCTGGGATTAAGGTCAAACGCTGCTCAGCCTGCTGGTTTGAAAATCGTTTTGACTTCCAGCGGAATGCAGGATGAAGCCTTCCTCGATATTTCGGCAGATCGCCAGAATGTCCGGGTTGCCAAGTTGCAAAACCCTGTTATGAACCTTGGAATCGGCTCCCTGGATCAAATGGCTGTAATTGCCGGAAAAAATGCAGTTGCCGATGGAAACCTGGTGCCATTGTCTTTCCGCAAAACCGGATCTTCAGCCACCATTAAGCTTGAAAAAACCGGAGAAGGATGGGAAGCCTACAATCTTTATCTTCGTGATGAACTGACCAGCCAGGTTTACCCAATCACAGGAACTTCCTTTTCTCTCCCATTCTCAGTGGTTGGAGGTGATGAACAAAGATTTTCTCTCCTCTTCACAAATGGTGTAACCGGAGTTCATTCAGGTCTTTCAAGCGAAGTTACACTTTGGCCAAATCCGGCTGAAAACCAGATCCGTATCAGCCAAACAACAGGCGAAAACCTCGATTTCCAGATTTTAAATCTCCAGGGTGCTAAAATGATGGAAGGAAAGGTTCAGTTGGGCGTTTCAAATCTTAACATTGGAAATCTCCCAACCGGTCAGTATATGGTTCGCATTCCTTCAACAGGAACTGTATTACGGTTCGTGAAAAAATAAAATTTCAACACATCATTTTCATAAGGCAGGGCTCTTAACAGCCCTGCTTTTTTTATGGGCGTCAATGAATCAGGCCGGAAATAACGGGGTCTGAAAAAAAGCATGGGACTTTGCAAATCGAATGAAAGAAAATTTTACCTTTGCGGTCCTTTTGCGAAAAAGGAAAAAATAAAAATTGTTTCACTAAAACCTTTGGGATACTGGCCGGTACTCAATTGTAATTCAGGCCAAAACGATTTATCATGAGTACTACTACTCCGCAAGTATTTGATTGGGACCGGATTGAATCCAGGAAAGGATTTGGTTCAGGGTATACCAAAGATGAAATGGCCAAGCTGGAATCCATGTATTCTGAAACCTTGTTTGAGGTGGAAGAAAAATCAGTGGTGAAAGGTATTGTGGTTGACATTACAGATCGGGACGTTGTTCTCGACATTGGCTACAAATCTGATGGACTGGTGGCCCTTTCCGAATTCCGTGACCTGGAAGGACTCAAGATTGGTGATGTAGTAGATGTCTACGTTGAAAATCAGGAGGATAAAAATGGTCATCTTGTTATTAGCCGTAAGAAAGCCCGTGTCGTAAGCGCCTGGAACCAAATCAGGGAAGCCCTGGAAAATGACGTTGTCATTGAAGGACTTGTAAAGCGCCGGACCAAAGGAGGTTTGATCGTGGATATTTATGGTGTTGAATCCTTCTTGCCTGGTTCACAAATAGATGTGAAGCCCATCCGGGATTTCGACATTTATGTTGGAAAGAAGATGGAGGTTAAAGTTGTTAAAATCAACAACACCAACGACAATGTGGTAGTAAGCCACAAAGTCCTGATTGAGAAAGATATTGAGGAACAAAAGTCATTGATTCTTAACAACCTGGAAAAAGGACAGGTCCTTGAAGGTGTTGTTAAAAACATGACCAACTTTGGTGTATTTATCGATTTGGGTGGTGTAGATGGTCTTCTTCACATTACCGATATTTCCTGGGGCCGCGTAAATCATCCTGAGGAGGTCCTCAAGTTGGATGATAAAATTAATGTGGTTGTTCTGGATTTCGACGAGGACAAAAAGCGTATTTCTTTGGGCATGAAGCAGTTAACGCCTCATCCTTGGGATGCATTAAGTGCTGACGTTGAAGTTGGAAGCAAAATCAAAGGTCGCGTGGTTAATGTGGCCGATTATGGTGCATTTGTTGAAATAATCCCTGGAGTAGAAGGCCTGATTCACGTTTCTGAAATGAGCTGGAGCCAGCATCTTCGCAATCCTTCAGACTTTATGAAGGTAAATGAAGAAGTAGAAGCTGTTGTTCTGACCTTAGATCGTGAAGAGCGGAAAATGTCTTTGGGCATTAAGCAACTTACTGAAGATCCTTGGACAAAAGCTGATGTGCTTACCCGCTACGCTGTTGGAACACGGCATACAGGTGTTGTTCGTAATCTTACCAATTTTGGTCTGTTCCTGGAAATGGAAGAGGGTATCGATGGACTCGTTCACCTGACAGATCTAAGCTGGACCAAAAAGATCAAGCATCCTTCTGAAATGGTAAAAGTAAACGAGTCACTTGACGTACTTGTACTGGAACTGGATGTCGAAAACCGCCGACTGGCATTGGGTCACAAGCAATTGGAAGAAAATCCATGGGAAACTTTCGAAACCATTTTCTATGTAGGTTCTTCCCACAAAGGAACTATCAACAGCAAAAACGATAAAGTAGCCATCATCGAGCTTCCTTATGGAATTGAAGGTATTGCTTCTTTGAAGACTTTGTCAAAGCAAGATGGTACTCATTCTGAAGTAGGGGAGGCCCTTGACTTCAAAGTAGTTGAATTTTCTAAGGAAGACAAGAAAATTATTGTTTCTCACTCAGCCACTTACCAGGCTGAAGAAGCTGCCGAGAAAAAAGCGAAAGCTTCAGGAGGCAAGAAGAAGTCAAAAGAAGAAGAGTCTGGTAACGCTGCAAATGCATCCAACTCGCCTGCAACTTCTACATTAGGTGATCTTGAAGCCCTGTCTGCATTGAAAGAGCAGATGGATGCCGCCAAGAACTAATTTCTTCTGAATACAAATAAAAAAAAGGGCTGCCATGCAGCCCTTTTTTTATGGGGTAACAGCAAATTATTTCGAAGACTACTTCAGTTTAAAACGAAATGGAACCCGCATTCTGACTTTAACCGGTCTTCCATTCATTTTCCCGGGTTTCCAATCCGGAAGATTCCGGATTACACGGAGTGCCTCTTCATCGCATCCAAAACCTATTCCCTTAAGAACCTCTGGCTTGGTTACCTTTCCTTTTTCATCAACAATAAAACAAACAAAAACCTGCCCTTCAACGCCCTCTGACAAGGCATCCATTGGGTATCTGGTAGATTTCGCCAAAAAAGCTTCCAGATTCCCCTGGAATTCAGGATTCTCTTCGGGAAAATCCACTGGAATAAGGGCATCATCTTTTCCTCCACCATCCGACCCCAATGGACTATTGCTTCCCCCCGGAAGTCCACCAGGGAAGCCACCAATGGCCCCGGGGATTAGTCCGCTTTGATTGGGGATAGAACTTGTTGGAATGGATGCCTTTGTGCTGATGGAGTCAATTTTCTCTGCAAGTGGGTCTTTGGCAACTTCCAATGGGAGGGAAGGCTGTACTGGCTTGGCAATTGGATCTGCAAATGTCTCAACAGGTGGAATGTTGGATTTGGGTTTTGGGGCAGGCTTGTCTTTAAGTTTCATCTTTGGTAAGGGTTCCAACACGGTCAGTTCCACTTCTCTGAAGATGACCGGGGGCATTGGATTTTCCGGAAGCCGGGCTTTGGTTTGAGAACTTAACCAAAGAAGCAGGAGCGTGGTAAAACCAGCAACGCCCAGAACACTTGTTTGCGCTTTAAACAGGCGGTTGACATAAGATGTTCGGAGTTCATACTGGCCGTATGCTTTATTCCGGTTCTCCGAAATAGCATCACAGTAGGCGGAGCGAATCAGCGGTTCCATAAAGTAGTTTTGATTTTTCGCTGAAACGATTCTTTTGCGGGATTATTCTCCCGGCAAAGATTATTTTTTGTGTTCTGGTTCCGGACCGTTCCAATGAAGACTTGAATCCGGGAATCGGTTTTGTCTCTTGCGGTTGCTCACCTGGTTTGTGGGAAGAGGATTACCCATAACCATGTAGATCCTTTCAAAAGATCCATTGCTTGAAAAGTTGGTAATCAGACTAAGTACCGGAGTACCTGAGAAGCTCGGCTTGTTTTCCATATTATTTTGATTTTAAAGAAGTTTTTAATGAAAGTGCAGCGTGAGGGCCGACAAATTTTCCTGACTTTAAAGCACATGCCGGGTGCAGGGAAGGGAGGCCATACTTTCGGCGAATACGATCCATGGCCTGATAAAGCGGTGCAGTAAGCGAGGAATTGTCAAAAAGGTTTAGCTGAATTCCGCCAGCTACCAGTTTGCTAAGCCGGATTCCGATCAGACGGATCATCAGGCGCCGATTGTAAAGTTTTCGGAATAAGTCCAGTGCATATTGACGCAGCAAATGATCCGAAGCTGTGAAAGGAATAGCCATTTGCTTGCTCTGCGTGTCAAAGTCTGCATACCGGATCTTTACACTAATGCAGCCTGTCGTTTGTTGTTGCTCCCGGAGATCAAAGGCCAGTTCACCTACCATCCGAATCAACTCCTGCCGTAGAAATACCATGTCGCAGGTATCTTTTTCGTAAGTACTTTCTTTGGACATGGACTTTTGGGCATGGTAGGGCACAACAGAACTGGTATCAATGCCATTGGCCTTCTCCCACATCCATGTCCCGTTTTTTCCAAAAACCCTTTCGAGCATACGGCAGGGAATCCGGGCCAGGGAGCCTACCGTTTGTACACCCATAGTACGGAGTAAATGGGTCGTTTTTTCGCCAATCATAGGCATTTTCTCAATCCGAAGTGGCTCCAGAAAATGCTTTTCAAGCCCTATCGGAATATAGATATGCCCATTAGGCTTCGCTTCCCCGACCGCAACCTTGGAAACAACCTTACTCGTGGAGAGCGCTATTGAGAGGCTTAAACCAATTTCCCTTCGGACAAGATTCCGAACATCCAGTGCCCATTGGTAACAACCCATAAAACGATCCATTCCCGACAGATCAACATAAAACTCATCCACGGAAGCTTTCTCAAGAAGAGGAGCCCGGCTTTGGACCAACTCGGTTACCAGATCGGAATAATGACTGTAAGCCTCAAAATCTCCCCGGATGAAAATTGCATCCGGACATAATTGACGCGCCGTACGACCAGGCATGGCCGAGTGCACGCCAAAACGACGTGCCTCATAACTGCAGGCCGAAACAACTCCCCGCTCACCCGATCCGCCCACAATGACTGGCTTACCCAGCAGGCGACTGTCCTTCAGACATTCAACTGCTACAAAGAAAGAGTCCAGGTCCATGTGCACGATCGAGCGTTGCATGACGAATGAAGTATTTTTCTAAATTTATTGGCAATATTATACGAATTTTTTATATTTGCCAAAATTTCAGGAATAAAAACCAAATATTTCCGCAAAACCATGAGTACACTTGCAAGCAATCTCAAACGTATCCGAAAGGCCCATTCTTCGAGACCGACACAGTCAGATATGGCTCATTTGTTGGGAGTTAGCATTTCAACCTATGGTTCATATGAAGAGGGTAGGGCAGAGCCAAAGCTTGAAAATCTTCAAAAAATTGCCAGTTTTTTTGGAATTTCTTTGGGGGAGATTCTAAATGCGGAAGAAAATGGAAATCCGGCAGGGGAGAGGGTTATGTCTTCATCGGCCTCTGTTGGCAATGAAAGTCAACCCCGCGTACTTGCGCTTACTCTGGATGCCGACGGCCGTGACAATATAGAGTGGGTTCCGGTAAAGGCTGCTGCCGGATATACAAGTGGTTTTGGTGATCCGGAGTTTATTCAGGAACTACCAAGGTTTCAACTTCCATTTCTTGATGCCAGAAAAAAATACCGGGCGTTCACCATTCAGGGAGACAGCATGCTGCCAATTCCTTCCGGTGCAATGATTTTTGCAGAATATTTGGACAACTGGACTCAGCTGCGTGATGATACAGCCTGTATTGTGGTGACTCGTACTGAAGGAATTGTATTCAAAAAGGTTTTCAACTATCTGCGAACTCAGAATTGCTTGCTGCTGGTTTCCACCAATACAGCCTATTCTCCATATCTGGTGGGCGCTCAGGACATTCTTGAAATCTGGAAGTTTGCCGGATTTTTTACCGACAAACTCGAATCAGGATCCTGAAAACAGTCTGAGTCAGAATCTATATTCTCCCGTAGGTGAAACCTGAATATCCAGCATCTTTTTTCGCTGGATAAACCTCGTATGGCCATTGCTTAAGTTCGTCCAGAATCCTTTATGCCAGGGATATTCCTGAAGAAGGGTTTTGTATCTGGCACCATCTGGGCGGGCAGGAAAGATATAAATTGGAATGGCATCCTGTCCCGAACTACGTGCTTTCACGGCATAGACATAAAGTCTTTCAATACTTTGATTGGTAACAGGAATGCAGCCAATGGTTATACAGCCGCCATGGACCATGATGGCTCCGCCATGCCTCCTGACCCCGGGATTTCGTCTCAGATCAGACTCATTGGGATAATTGACGCACATCGACAAGTGATAACGACTGCCAGGATTAAAACAATTCAGATTGTAAAATCCTTCAGGAACCTGAAAATCGCCCTCTTTTGTTTTTGGCCCCGGTTTTCCTGAGCTGGCGCATATTTCCATTTCTTCTACGAGTTGTAATTCAGAGTCTTCTTCTCCCAGCCAGATTTCCAGACACGATTCTTCTTTATACGCCAATATGGCCATGGAAAGTTTTTTTTCGTCAATCTTTCTTTTAACCAATTCTCCCTTAATACTGGCTTCATGGAGATTGAACGCTGTTCTGACTCTTGGGAATCGTTTCTGCAAATTTTCGAAATTTGATTCCGGATCTTCCGGGATTTTCCTGGACCAATGCGGAAAATAGAATTGCAGCAATAGAATGAGAATGAACATTTTGTTTGGCCTTTTTTGAGTAGGAACGAAAACAGTATTCTGAAATTCTTATTACAATTGTTCTATAATTTATATTATGTTAATTTTAATAGTTAAGGAATTGTCTCCTCCTGGCTCGTAGCAAAAACCCACACAATGACAGAATCAAGATTTTAGATCCGGGACACATCAGGATCGCGAAGCCCGTGGGTCTGGCTTTCGTGGGAGTTTCTCCATGCAGTGTACTTCCAGGCTCAGGAAACCAAACTCATCTACTACTTTTCCTTCAAGCCGATACACGCCCACGCCCCGAAACGGATGGGCCTTCAAACAAGGCGGAAAATGGATGGTATCCAAAAAGTGGCCCTGCCAGTCAATGAAGCAACCAAAGCCCATTCGGTCACCATGCACTGTACGTACAGGTTTTACTGTGACCAGATAGCCATACATCGTCACAGTTTTCCCTTTCCAGGCAGCGAGTCCGGCAGCAGGACAACTCTGCAACAGAATTTCCCGCCCGAGCCTGTCGCTTTCTTCTCCGGGCGCAAGATCAATAGCTTTCTGTGGTGCTGTCCATGAGCCCGACGTCCATGTGGATGCGTCTGAAGAATACAATTGCTTTTTCATCAAACCGGGATAATTTCTTTTGTAGGTAAATCTGAAGAAGGAATCTGACGGCGTCCAAAGGATGGCTTTGAGTCATTTCTGGCAGCCAACTCATCTACCGGACTTGAAGGCTTTAATGTATTGTTTTTCAATCTTTTATGCTCATCTGTCCAATCTGTCAAAGCAAATGGGGAAAGCAGAGAAAAACCAAGCAATTCAATTTCGTCGTAAGCATTCTCCAGTTCATGTTCGGCGCTGAGTTCGGGGAGGCTAACTTCCTGTGTATAGCAAACTTCCTCTTCTTCAAAGAGCATTGGCGATGGGCCAGCCAGCTTCGGATTCCCATGGCAAAGCAGATGGGCTTCCCAAAGAAGCTCCTTTTTGCTCCGACCTGTAAACCGAAATGCACCAATCCGGATCAGCAGAATCAATTGCTCGAGTGTTGGCGACATCCGGCGCACAAACTGGGCGAGGCTCCGGAAGGAGCCCCTCTCCTCTCTTTCCCGAACCAGCCCCTCTCCTACTTTCTTTTCCAGGTTTCTAACATGGATAAAGCCGAGGAAAATATGGTCTTTCCGGATATTGGTCAGTATACCCGACCGGTTTATACAGGGGGGCTCAATAATGGCGCCGCACCGACGGGCTTCATGGATGTAGATTTCTGTCCGGTAAAATCCACCAAAATTATTAATAACCGCCACCATGAATTCCATTGGAAAATAGGCCTTTAAAAACAGACTTTGATAGCTCTCAACAGCAAAGCTTGCTGAATGGGCTTTACTGAATGAGTAGCCCGAAAAACTTTCAATCTGCCGCCAGACTTCAGCGGTAATGTTTTCCGGATATCCCCTGCGGGCGCAGGAATTGAAAAAAGTATCCCGGATTTTCCGAAACTCTTCTCTTGAGCGGAATTTACCACTCATTCCACGTCGGAGTACATCTGCATCCGCAAGCGAAAGTCCTGCAAAATGGTGCGCCACCTTAATGACGTCTTCCTGATAGACCATTACTCCGTAGGTCTCCCGCAGGAGTGGCTCCATGGTTGGATGGACATATTGAAAGCTGTTGGGGTGATGAAACCGATAAATATACTCCTTCATCATGCCGCTTTTGGCAACACCAGGCCGGATGATGGACGAAGCCGCTACCAGGGTCAGATAATCGTCGCAGCGAAGCTTACTCAGCAGCTGACGCATTCCCGGGGATTCAATATAAAAACATCCAAGTGTTTCTGAACTTCGGATCTGATTCCGTATCGTTTCGTCTGTTTTGAAGCGCTGAACCGCATGGACATCCACATGAAGTCCCTGGTTCTCATAAATAATGTCTACAGCATCCTTGATATGGCCCAGCCCACGCTGGCTCAGGATATCAAATTTGGCAAATCCGATATCTTCTGCCACATACATGTCAAACTGAGTGGTCCCAAATCCCTTGGGCGGGTAGTGCAATGCTGTATAATGAAAAATGCTTTCCTCTGAAATGAGGATCCCACCGGCGTGAATAGACAAATGCCGTGGCATATCTTTCATCAAGGCACCAAAACGCTGGATCCAGCGCCATGTTTGTGTCCCTTCAAAACTCCCCGGCTGCTCGGCCATTTGTTCAATCTCATGAGCAGGAAGTCCAAAAACTTTCCCCAATTCTCTAAGAACAGAGCTCCCCTGATAGGTAACATAGGTTCCCAGCATCGCCACATGCTCTTCAGAGTACTTTCTGAAAAGATACGACTGTATTTCTTCCCGCTCATCCCAGCTGAAATCGATGTCAAAATCTGGTGGTGATGTACGATGAGGATTGATAAAGCGTTCAAAATACAGATCCAGCTCAATGGGATCTACATCGGTGATACCAAGGCAGTAGGCTACAATGGAATTTGCCCCCGATCCTCTGCCAATATGAAAATAGCCCAGACTTCGTGCATATCGTATGATGTCCCATGTAATAAGGAAATATCCGGTAAAATCCAGCTCCCCTACAATGCGCAATTCCTTTTCTACACGCTCCTGCGCTTCCTGGTGGCCGGACCCGTAGCGATACTCCAGGCCTTCCCTGCTCAAACGATGAAGCAGCTCCCTGTCTTCAGCCCGGGACCCGGAGAAAATTTTTCGGTTGCGGGGAACCGAAAAATCAAAAAAGAAACTGCAGGATTCCAATACCTGTTCAGCCCGGTAGATCAGCTCCGGAGCTTCCGAAAAACGCCTCAAAAGCTCCGTTGGGTCCGGGAAATCTTCGTCAGGATCCGCACAATCTGAGGGCTTTAGCCTGGATAGCAATTCGTTTTGGCCTATGCAGCGCAAAAGCCGATGCAGGTCAAAACCACTGCGATCTGAAAATGTGACCGGCTGCAAAGCAACAGCCCGGGCCTCCCAATCGGATGAAAAGCGGCCGTTACGGCATAGGTACTTCCATTGGCTCAACTCCTGTGCACGCAAGCCAAGCCATTCATCTGTTCTTGACTTCCGTTTCGGTAGCTGACCAAGCGGATATATCCAAATAACCTCTTCAAGCAGAGGTGCCTGGGCAGGGAAAACTACCTTCGAACGTAAATGTCTGCTTAGCCATGCATTCAGATGGGCAAATCCTTTAGGACTCCGGGCCAGACCAACATAATTCAGCCGGTTGGAATTGCGAATTTCTACGCCAACTACCGGATCAATCCTGGCCAACTGACAAAACCGCACAAAGTCAAAAACACCGGACGTATTCTCAATATCAGTCAGTGCCAGACGGGTAATTCCCTGACGTCCGGCTTCCTGAACCAGCTTCTCCGGAGATAGAATCCCGTAGTTAAGGCTAAAAAAGGAATGGCAATTCAGGTACATTCTTTGCTGTAAATCTGGTCAGCAAAAATACCAATATTATTAGATATTCAGGCAATAAATACCAGAAAAATTAGATATTTTGTTTTCTTAAATCCGGAACTTCCTGATGCTTACGCCGGAAAAAAAAAGAA
>JBIPNA010000355.1:0-3773 GCA_044375665.1 Catalimonadaceae bacterium | reverse complement strand
TTTTCATTTCTGAAGTGACTTTAGCTGAACTTAAGTTTGGTGTTGAAAAAAGTGAAAAGCCTGAGAAGAATAAAAAAGCTTTAGAGAATTTTTTGACGGGTGTACAAATACTCCCCATTTTCCATTTATTAGACTTATATGCCAAAGAAAAAGCTCGACTGCAAAAGGCAGGAATACCTATTGATGATTTTGATCTCCTTATAGGGGTAACTTCCGTCACCCATAAATTAACAATGGTCACCAACAATACCAACCATTTTAAACGTATTCATGGAATTAAATTAGAAGATTGGACGACGAAATAATATTTTTATACCTAAAATATTTAATTTAAAGTCTTTTCCAGATTTCTGTAGATTATTAAAAAATACTTTGATTTTTAATTTTATTCTTCGTCACATTTCAATATTTTTTTAAGAGTAACGCTTATTTTTAAATCCCATAAAAGTGGACAGTTCCTTAGATTTTAAAAAATAAGGCGGCAATAAAAGTTTTAACCGACCCCGCACAATTAGAATTAAGCTGCTGTTCTGGTAACTTTTTGTATTAAAAACTCTTTTGCCCAACAACGAGGCCAGATCTCCTGAATCGAGCGGCCCGGATGGAAATGAAAAACCCGGAACCCGACCTGCAAACCTGGTTACCGAAAAACAACAAAAGTCAAAGGCGGGTCGGGTGAGGATTTGAAATGGACAGCCGGAAATGCCGCCCCAATTAATGCGCTTCTATTAAGTTTGGCCTGTGTACGCAAGTTTCTTTCTGGCTTTCTTTTTCTGGCTTCAGGCGCATGATGGCGGTCGGGAATTTGCCGGGAAAAGCCCGGCCGGAAATATTTCTACCCGCCACAGCGCAATTCAAAAATCTGCCCGTCCGGAAAAATTCCAGGATCGAAAGCCGATTTTATTTGAAATGCCGGCCCTGAAACCGGGCGAGGTGCCGGTTTACCACCTTGGTTATGCCCTGGTGTACAACGAACCACATGAGCAGGCCACCTGGGTTGCCTATGAACTTACCGCAGCTGAAACGGAAAAAGTGTATGGTCGCAGCGATCGTTTCAGACAGGACCCATTGGTTGTTTCGGGAACGGCAGACGATGCCGATTACGCCGGATCAGGCTACGACCGGGGCCATCTGGCACCGGCTGCCGACATGGGATGGTCGGCCACAGCCATGGAAGAGTCGTTTTATTACAGCAATATGAGTCCTCAGGCGCCTTCCTTCAACCGGGGCATCTGGAAAAAAGGTGAAGATCTGATCCGGACCTGGGCCAGGGCTTATGGGCGCCTTTTTATCGCTACAGGACCAGTACTGGAACCGCGACTGCCGAAAATTGGTCCGGCCGGGGTATCGGTTCCCCGGTTTTTTTTCAAAGTGGTGCTCGACACTTCGGGTCCCGAAAAAAAAGGCATCGGGTTCTGGATCCCAAACCAGGGTTCTGCTTTGCCACTTTCTGCTTTTGCCTATCCGATTGACAGCATTGAGGCCTGGACGGGATTAAATTTCTTTCCCAAACTTTCTCTCCAGACAGCGCATTTGGCAGAGGGCAGCCTTTGTCTGGAATGTTGGTCCTGGGGGAAAACAAAGTTTGTTAATGGCCCGAAAAGGAAGCCTTATCCCGCTATGGACACCGAACAACTTGTACCTGGTTACAAGTCAGAAGGCGTTGCAAACCAATGTCTTGGTACCACAAAAAAGGGCGTTCGATGCCGCAGGAAAACCCGGAGTGCCAATGGCTTTTGCTGGCAACACGGGGGTTAAACCCGGATAAAAAATCAGGAAATCTAATCCAGACCCAAATTCCTTCAAATCAGTGTCCGCCGCGGCGGAAGAAGCGGAATGGTTTTGGTCATGGCGAAGGCGGCAATCGGTTTTTCCTCCCCCTCCCATTGCAAGGCCGGGAAGTTCCCTGTAATTCGCCGATCGAAACTCATTTGGTTTACATGCCCGAAAAACTGCCTCTGACCTATACTTTTTGTATCGACAAAGAACTACACTGGACATCTTTTGATGTTGTAAAGAAAATTCGGGTGGCGATGCGGGAGAAAAAGGTTGGACATGCCGGCACTTTGGATCCGCTTGCTACCGGGCTGGTGTTGGTTTGCACCGGGAAGGCCACAAAGACCATCGACTCCCTGATGGGGCAGGACAAAGAGTATACCGGCACCATCCGGCTTGGGGCAACCACACCCAGTTATGATCTGGAAACCGAACCTGATGCCTTGTTTCCAACCGACCACATTACAGAAGATCAGATAAGGGCGGTAGCAGCCAGCATGACGGGCCCGCAGTTGCAGGTACCACCCATGTTCTCGGCCCTGAAGGTGGACGGCAAGAAATTGTATGAACTGGCCCGAAAGGGAAAGGAAACCCACCGTGAGCCAAGGTCTGTTGTGATTTCGGAATTTGAAATTACCGGGATCCGGTTGCCGGATGTAGATTTCAGGGTATGGGTGAGCAAAGGGACATATATCCGGAGTCTGGCTTTTGATTTTGGCCAGGCCTGTGGTTCAGGAGCTCATCTGGTTGCCCTCCGCCGAACACGAATCGGCAACCTGTCGGTTAATGATGCCCGGACGATTCCCCAATGGCTGGAGTGGTGGCAATCGGAAGCCGCCCGTCTTCTGTCAGCAGCGGAGGCAGAAGATACTTCCGGCCAGTCTTGAAACGAAATGAAATTGAGGAGGATTTAAGATTTTTCCTACACCAACAGGCAATGTGGAAGATTGCCCATTTTGAATTTAGTTGTTTGTTTTTCAGAGAGTTAGCTTTTCATTTCAATCCCTGATTTTTCCGTTGGGGTGCTATTTGGGTCCAAACCAGACTTTGCCTGTAGAAACCTTACAACCAGCAGGCATGGCTTTTTTCGACATCCTTGTAAACTCTACGTGCAGGGGGTAGGTTTGAACCTACTATTCAATACGTTATGCCCCTGTTTATTCGAATTGGTCTGGTCCTGACTTTGGTATTTTCTGTCCGTTCCAGCATTGTTTTTGGCCAGAGCTGCATCCCTTTTCCTGTCTATTTTCCTGATACAGTTTGTTTGGGACAAACGGTTTCGGGGACAAATCTGGGCAGTACAGCCAACCAATACACCTGGGATTTGTGTGCTGGCGATTTTTTCAGATCTGCCACTACTGCCAACCTTTTGACCTCGCCTGCCGGGGCATATGTTGGATTCAGAATGGTTCGGGAAGGCGGAAAATATTATGCTTTTTCTACCCAGAACGGTTCTTCCAACCTGGTTCGCTACGATTTTGATACCATTCCGGGGGCAGCCCCGACCTTCGTCAACCTGGGCAACCCCGATTCGAAACTCTCCAATCCTTTTGGTTTTGAGCTGGTTCGCCAGGGAAATACCTGGTATGGCTTCACTGTAAATGGAAGTACCAATGCGCTGGTCCGGTTTGCATTTACCTCAGGTTTGGGCTCTGCACCGGTGGCGACAACGGTCCCTGTGGCAGGACTTGGGACGGCCTATACAGTCCGGATTGTGGAAGAAGGCGGCAAATACCTTTTGTTTTCCTATTCCAATACCAGCAGAAAGATAAATGTACTTGATTTTGGGGCCGATCTGAATTCAGAACCAGCTGCCCTGCCTTCCATCACCATTCCCGGCAATGTAACTTCGGGAAACCTGAACTTTTTTGCCGACTGTGACGGGAAATATGGCTTCATGAATGACAACTCCGGCAAGGTGGTCAAAGTGAATTTTGGCAGTTCTTTTCTGAATGCCAATCCTACCATTCAATCGATCCTTGCTGCACCTGGATTTT
>JBIPNA010000045.1:0-14305 GCA_044375665.1 Catalimonadaceae bacterium | reverse complement strand
CCCCCCTGGGGGAATACCTTCTTTCGGGAACTCACCTGTGGTGCAATGGCATGCGCCGGTTGCAGATTGGATCCAAACGGAATCAGGACCTGGATTACTGAAAGTAAAAACGTGGTAAACCAGCCCCCCCTTTTCGCCAATGGTCCCAAAATCAAAGCGGGTTTCAGGAAATTGTAGCAGGAAGGACTGGGCAGTGACCAGCGAAAAAAAACTACCCAGAAGAATATTCCAGAATATTCCCCTTATAAGCAGGATTTGTGGCCCTGCAAAAGGCATTAGTTACGATATAAAACCGCCTTCACTGCCTCAATGGTTCTTCCTGTATTGGGCAATATTGCCTCAATCAGGGTGGGAGCATAAGGAAGAGGAACATCCCTGCTGGTAACCCGATGCACCGGAGCATCAAGGTAGTCAAATGCATACCTTTGAACGTGGTATGAAATTTCCGAAGACAATGATGCAAGAGGCCAGGCTTCCTCAACCACAACCAGACGATTGGTTTTTTTCACAGACTCCACAATAGCTGCATAATCAATAGGCCGAACAGACCGCAGATCAATGACTTCTGCAGAAATTCCTTCTTTCTGAAGTTCATCGGCAGCTGCAAAAGCCACTTTCATCATCTTTCCGAAGCTAACAAGTGTAACATCCGACCCAGGTCGTTTTACATCCGCTTTGCCTATTGGGATGAGATATTCCTCCGAAGGAACTTCTCCTTTGTCGCCGTACATCAGCTCGGATTCCATAAAGATGACTGGGTCTTCATCCCTTATGGAGGATTTAAGCAATCCTTTTGCATCGGCCGGGTTGGAGGGAACGACAACTTTTAATCCGGGTGTATTGGCAAACCAATTTTCAAAGTTCTGAGAATGTTGAGAACTCAACATTCCTGCATTTCCGGTTGGTCCGCGAAAAACAATCGGACAAGCATATTGACCGCCTGACATACTCATAACTTTGGCTGCAGAATTGATGACCTGGTCAATCGCTACAAGACTGAAATTGAAGGTCATAAATTCAATTATGGGTCGGAGTCCGTTCATGGCCGATCCAACACCTATTCCTGCAAACCCAAGTTCTGCAATGGGTGTATCGATAACCCTATCGGGTCCGAATTCATCCAGCATACCCTGGCTGACTTTGTAGGCACCATTGTATTGGGCTACTTCTTCACCCATTAAATATACTTTGGGATCCCGGCGCATTTCTTCGCTCATAGCTTCCCGAAGGGCTTCCCGGAATTGAATCTCACGCATATGCTGCTTTTTTTGGTCTATCTTCCGTTTTGGATTTTTATACACCGAAAGGCCGAAAAAGTAACGTACATTCGCTTCCCCTTTCGAAAATCGGTATCCGGTGACTTACCGGGCCGCAAATATACGAAACGAAAACGGCTGGTAATGGTTTTGAACTCAAAGTCTTTTATTAAGGGAACTTCTCTCAGCATTCTGCTGGTATTGGGCCTGTTTTCGTTTCAAAAGCTCTTTGGTCAGGGAAAGGATCTTCCCGTATTTAATTGGAGCCGCATGGTCCTCGGACTTCAGGCTCAGGGGCATCTTTCAGAAGTAAGGCCTGAATTCTTATCCTCAAAAATCTTTCCTGGTGTAGAGCCGGCTCCGGTTTTGATTCCTGATCCACAGAATGCCCGTCGGTTCCGTATTTTCTGGCAGCAAATCCCCATTCAGAATGGATGGGTTTCCATCAGGAGAACGGGCAATAAAAGGGGATTAGTGGTGGATTTTCCGGTAATCAATTTCAGAGTTCTATCTTCCTTTTCAAACCCGCCTGCACATCTTCATTGGGTTGCAGAACCTGGGGGCTTGCGGCCCATGGTTTATGAAATGGAAAAACGTGGGCTGGAAAGTTGGGCCACCTGGAAAGATGCTGAAGGAATAATGACTTATGAAGAAAATTGGCAATTGCGTTCAGGGACAGATACACTGATCAAAGCCAGGGTTTTCAGACCTGATCCGGTTTCCAGACTACAAATTCCTTATGGAGGCATGCTTCGGGACCGGCAAGATTCAAGCAGTAGCCTGCTGGAAACAGCCCTTGATTCTGTAATTCTGCGCCTGAAATTCAAAAACGACACTTTCTTTCTCTCCCATCCGGCTTTCCGCATTGGTGAGTTTTCGCCTCCTTTCAAACCCACACCTTTGTTTTTGCACCCGGATTCTTTCCTTCTCAACAGAAGCCATCCGGCTTTTGAAGCCGTCAACACTTTTTTCCATATCAGCAGATTTCGTTCCTATATTGACTCATTGGGCTTTTCAAATTTGCTTACTCCAGACCTGCGTATTGATGTCCATGGCATGGATGGGGCAGATCAATCCTCTTATGATCCCTCAGAGGATTTGCTCAGTTTTGGAGACGGAAATGTGGATGATGCAGAAGACGCAGGCGTAGTCATACACGAATATGGCCATGTTTTGGGACAAGCAGCCATTTCTTTCGGGAATTCAGGACATGAGCGTCGTTCCATAGAAGAGGGTGTTTGCGATTACCTCGCTGGTTCATATGTCCGAACCTATTCAGACTATGAGCCATTGAAATTATTCAAGTGGGATGGCCACAATGAATTCTGGTCTGGTCGCACATTGAATACACCAAGAATGTATCCGGAAAACCTTGTTGGACAGATACATAAGGATGGAGAAATATTTGCTGCGGCTTTAATGGCTGGAGAAGTTGCATTGGGTCGGTCTGTCATGTGCAGGTTGATTTTGTCTGCCTGGCCAGACCTTATGCCCAACAGCACAATGCCTATGGCTGCCCGGTTGTTTCTGGATACCGACACACTATTGTTTGGCGGATCGCACTCCGAAATTTTGAAGCAGGCATTTTTATCTAAAGGCATCAATCCAGGTCAGGTGATTGTTTCAACAGGCAATAAGCCAGCGTCTCGCCAGAATGGATTTGTAAGGTATTCCAACTTCCCCTGCAAAGGATGGACTGTTACCGGGTTGGCTGCAGCCAGGGAATCCATCTTATTGGTGGATTTTTCGGGCAGGCAAATAGCCAGGCATATCGCCGAAACCAGCAGTTTGTTTATTTCAGCAGAGGGTTTGTTGCCAGGCATGTATATGCTGCATATATCTGATGCATCAGGCTTAAGGACAGAGAAGGTGGTTGTATTTCCATAAGAGTTCCTTTAGGGTATTTCTGGACCCTGGTCAAAGATTTTCCAATGGAGCTCATCATCCCTGACCGGCTTAAAAATAAAGGAGGCCAAAGGGCCTCCTTTTATAAAATCGTCAGAATCAGAAATTATTTCTTTCCCGGTGCAGGTTTTTTGGCAGGAGTTGTTCCTGTTCCTCCCGCAGGGGTAGATGGTTTAGGCATTGCGGGCTTGTCTTCAGAGGTTTTGGTTTCGCCTTCCTCAGGTGCTTTAATTCCAAGCTTATCAAGGACCAGATCTGTTACATCAGATTCTTCCTCCGCATAAAGTAAAACCTGGTCTGAATTGAGGACGTGGGAAAAACCATTGGCTTTTGCTACTTCATTAACAGCTTTATAGATTTTGTCCAGCTCTGGTTTCACCAGTTCATTTTCCTTTTTCCGGATATCTTCCTGAGCGTTCTCCTGAAGGGTTTGAATGCTCCGCTGTAAATTCCGCAGTTCTTCTTCTTTATCTCTTTTGATGGATTCCAGCATGGTGGCCTGACCTTTTTGGTAGGCTTCAAATTTAGCTTCCAGCTCTTTGTTCTTGTCCTCAATGGTCTTCATATACTGTTTCTGGGTTTCTTCCAGTTGTTTTTGAATGACCTTCGAAGCAGGGCTGATGCTGAGAATGTAGTTCACATTGGTATATCCAATTTTAACGGGCCGATTGGATTTTGCTTCAGCCGGAGCTGGTTTCGATTCCACGGGTTGAGCCTGGGAGGCAACGGCAAGTCCAAGGCTGAGCAGGCAAAGTGCTGCAATTTTTTTCATTACAAGTGAAAGTTAAGAGGTTCGATTATTTTTTGTCTTTGTTTTGATCATTTACTGTATCGTCCTTGTCTCCAAGGCCCAGTTCTTCCAGAACAAAATCTGTATAGTCGTGGGCTGGATTGGTGTACAACATCACCAGATCACCGGCTTTGTCGAACATGATGGCAATTTTTTTCTTTTTGCACACCTTTTCAACGGCCTCAAATATCTTATCCTGAAGGGGTTTTACCAACTCTTGTTTTTTGAGGAAGTATAAACCTTCAAAACCAAAGGATTTATTCTGAGCGTCTTTGGCCTCCTTGTCTTTTTTCGCAATCGCTGCCTGACGCTCTTTTTTCATGTCTTCGGTCAGCAATACCTCTTCGGCCATATACTCTTTTCGAAGTTTGTCAACTTCGTTACGCAGGGCTTCAATTTCAGATTGCCACTTTTGGCTTTGAGCAGCCAGCTCCGAAGAAGCTTGTTTGTACTCGGGCATTTTTCCCAGAACAAACTTTGTGTCTACGTAACCTATTTTCTGGGCTGCCGCGGAAAATGAAAGGAAGAAACCCAGGAGAACAAGGATTTTTTTCATGGAATTAGCGGATTTGTTGTCCAATGGTAAACTGAAAAGCCTGTCTGAAATTGTTGGTTTTAGGACCATCAAATGCCCGGCCAAAATCTACACCCAGCATCCCAAAAGCAGGCATGAAAATCCGGACCCCGACACCACCGCTCCTGTAAATGTTAAAAGGATTGTAATCCTGATAACTACCCCATGAATTCCCTCCTTCCAAAAAGGAATGAACATAAATGGTTGCAGCCGGATTGGTGCTGATGGCATAACGGATTTCTGTTACAAATTTGTTGAATAAAACCCCTGCTTCCAATCCATTGGGTGTAACAACCACTCCATCGCCATAGCCACGAAGTGCAATGATATCGTAACCAAGCAGGAAATTGAATCCTGATAATCCCGAACCTCCAAGCCGGAACCGCTCAAAAGGCCCGATACCTAATTGTTTGTTGTAGTTCCCTATAAAGCCAAAGTGTGCTCTGGTATTGATTACAAGATTCTTTGCCAGTGGGGTAAACCAGGATGCATCAAAGTTCCATTTATGGAATTCTACCCACCTGAAACGTTCATTGTCGGTAGCAAAAACATTGCTTTTGCGAAAGGCTGAATAAGGAGGTGTAAAATTGACAATCAAACTTAAAGTACTTCCTGTGGTGGGAAAAGTCGGGTTGTTGAGACTGTTTCTGGAAAGGGTTGTATTAAGCGCAATGGAATTGCTGTGGGTCGGTTCTTTTCCAAAAGTGGAGCCAGTGATAAGGGTATAGTTAAACAAATCGTACCGTTGCACATTTAAGGTGGTGATGAGGGAAAAGTAGTCATCGGGCCATCTCAACCTTTTACCCAGGGAAATGTTGAAGCCATTAATAGCCAACCTGTTTAAAACCTGGTTGCTGGAAGAAAGCCCCCGCTGAACCGATCTGTTGAACCCTACCGTGAAGCTGTTGGGTCGTTTTCCACCGAACCAAGGTTCTGTAAACGACATGGAATAGGTTTGAAATTGTCGTCCATTGGCTTGAAAACGAATGGAAAAACGCTGTCCATCCCCGGAAGGAAGGGGAGCCCACTCCCTCAATTTCCCAATTTTCCGCATCGAGAAGTTGTTGAACGAAAGTCCAAGTGTTCCAATGAACCCGAAAAAACCTCCCCAGCCTCCTGAAAGTTCAATCTGATCGCTGGGTTTCTCTTCAACACTGTAGTGGATGTCAACAGTTCCATCCTGTGGATTCGGGACAGGGTTGATGCCGATTTTTTCAGGATCAAAATAGCCAAGGGTAGCCAACTGTTGCTGGGTCCGGATCAGGTCAGACCGGGAAAATTTTTCTCCGGGCAATGTCCTGATTTCTCTCAGAATCACATGATCGTTTGTTTTTGTGTTTCCCTGAATGGTTATCCGGTTAATCCTTGCCTGCGGACCTTCATTCATTCTGAGTTCAATATCAATAGAGTCCTTATTAACGCCCACTTCATTCGGATCTACGCTAAAAAACAAATATCCGTCATCCATATATAGCGAACTGATATCCAATCCACTGGGATTGTAATTTAGTTTTTTCTGAAGCAGGTCCATGTTGTAAATGTCCCCTTTCTGAATACCAAGAATCGTGGCCAGATATTCGCTTTTATACACAAAATTTCCTGTCCAATTGATGTTGCCAAACACATACTTCTGGCCTTCTTCAAGGTTGATGGTCAGATTCAGGCTGCCATCCGGGTTTTTCCAAACCGAATCACTTTGCAAGGTAATATCCCGGTAACCGTTCCGAAGATAATAGTCAATGAGTTTTTGCTTGTCCGTTTCAAATTTTGTCCGGACAAACCGGGATGCCTTATAAAACCGCCAGAAATTTTTTCTCTTGGTTTCCTTTAGTTTTTTGCGAAGCGTTTTTTCATCGATAGTGGTGTTTCCAACGAAAGTAATGGAATTGATTTTCAACTTTTTTCCTTTGGTCACCGAGATTTGCAATGCAACGGAGTTTGCCAGTGAGGTATCCTCCTGCTGGGTAATGGCAACTTCTGTGTCGAAAAAACCTTTTTCCAGGAAATGCTTTCTGATGATGTTTGAAGTGGCCTTCATCATGGCATCGTTGATTGCTTTTCCTCTGATCAAACCAATCTTTTCCCGGATATCATTGGCGTCGCCCTTTTTCAGGCCTTTGATCATAAACTTGGACAAGCGGGGTTTTTCCTTGAGTACAAAATCCAGAAAGATGTATTCTCCTCCGGCTCTTTTTTCCACTTTGGCTACCTGAACCTGGATATCTCCCAGGATTCCCTGCTCCCAAAGTTTTTTGATGGCAGCCGAGATGGCAAGGCCAGGAACTTCAATTTTATCTCCAACTTTCAATCCCGAATAAGCAATAAGTGCCTCAGGTGCCAGGAAGCGAACTCCTTTTATTTCAATTCCACCAATTTCGTAGGTTTTCGGGGTTTCGTAATTGATTTCTTCTTCTGGCAAAGTGTTGCCACCTCTGCTACCTAGTTTAACCTGAGCTTTCAGTTGAAAACAACTGAGCAAAAAGGTCAATACAATAAGGATAAGGGAGTTAATTCGCATGGGTTATACTTTGCCGAATCGGCGTTCCCGGTTTTGGTATGAAAGGATTGCCTCGTACAGTACGCTGCGGTTGAAGTCTGGCCAAAGAACGGGTGTAACAAAAAGTTCTGTGTAGGCGATTTGCCACAGCAAATAATTGCTGATCCGCATTTCACCACTTGTTCGGATTAATAGTTCAGGATCGGGCATTGGCCAGGAAGGCAGGAGTGCTGCAAAATCGTCCTCTGAGAGCGTGGCAGGAAGGGTTTCCCCGGATTCTATTTTTTTTCTGAGACGATTTGCCGCCTCAGTGATTTCCCAACGGCCAGAGTAATTCAAAGCCAGGGTCAAAACCATTTTTTTATTATTTTTTGTTTTTTCAATGGTTGAGGATAATTCTTTTTGACACTTTGCCGGAAGCCCGGCAATATCGCCCAGTGCCTCAAGCCTGATTTCATTTTTTTCCAGAGTTGGTGTTTCTTCCCGAATCGTATGCACCAGTAACTCCATCAAAGCCATAACCTCTTCTTTAGGTCTTCCCCAGTTTTCTGTAGAAAATGCATACAAGGTCAGGTATTGGACACCGAGCTCTGCACACCCTTCAGTGGCTTCCCGAACAGCTTTTATGGCATGCCTATGGCCGAATATCCGGGCAGACATACCCTGTTGTTTGGCCCAACGTCCGTTTCCGTCCATTATTATGGCGATGTGCCTTGGTATGTTGGTTAAATCAGGCTTTGTGGATTCGGCCATGGAAACGTACAAGCGGACCCCATTTTGGCCCAAAAAACAAGGTGCAAAAATAGGCCAATCCTATTGATTGCTAAACAATGAATTTTACGCTGATTATCAATGGGTTGGGTTTTTTTCTCGTTTTAACATTCCAAAAGTTCCGCATATTGTAGCCTCAAAAATCTGTTTTTTGCCCTTGGAAATCGAACAACTTCTGGAAGGATTGCGCAATGGAGATCGGCTTTCCCTCAGCCGGGCAATTACTTTGGCAGAAACCAGTTCTCCCGAAAAGCGGCAGTTGCGAAATAAGTTCATTGAATTGGTGGAGGCCGTGCCAAGATCCGGATTATCACTTGCGGTTACCGGTTTGCCTGGTGCGGGAAAAAGCACACTGATTGATCGTCTTGGGATGCATTGGATAGAAAAAGGACATCGGGTGGCCGTCCTTGCTGTTGATCCAAGCTCCGGAATTTCTCAGGGATCTGTTCTGGGTGATAAAACCAGAATGACCGAACTAAGTAAGCATCCCGATGCTTTTATCAGACCAAGTCCAACCCGACTTGAGCTGGGTGGGGTTACAGCATCTACTTACGAAACCATGATGCTGTGTGAAGTAGCTGGTTTTGACCGGATTATTGTGGAAACGGTCGGGGTAGGCCAGTCCGAAACCCTGGCAGGTAGTCTCACCGACGCATGCCTGCTTGTGTTGGTGGCTGGAACCGGGGATGACCTGCAGGGCGTAAAAAAAGGAATATTGGAATCAGCAGATCTGGTTTTGGTAAATAAAGCAGATACCGGAAACGAAGAAAGAGTAGCTGCAGTTGGCCGGGAGCTCCGGCATATTTCCTCCCTGTGGCCTTTAAGGGCCAATGGCGCTCCAGCTGTGGTTATGACTGGTTCGGCATGGCTTGCCGGGGGACTTGAACCCCTTTTCCTCCAATTGGAAGAATATTACCAAAGCATTCAAAGAAATGGCTCGATTGAGGTAAGACGGGCTTTACAAAAAAAGGAGTGGTTTGGTTCATTGGTCAGAAAACGGCTTGCTGAAGAGCTTCAGAACAAATCATTTTGGTCAACAGCTGTAGAAGAGTCGTTTCAGAATCCGGATACATTTTTGTCGGTTTCCCGGCAGGCAGAGGAGTTGATTGCCAGATTCAGAGGGAAACCATTGTATTGAAAGCTATCAGGGCGGTCAAGCTGTTTTTTTCAGGGATCCCTGACGGGAATATTCATTCTATGTAAACCATCGGCAGCTATCCAGAACAAACCGGATTTCATTTTCAGCACTTTTTTACTTTTCCGGGCAGCCTCCGGGAGGGCTTGTTTTCTGATTTTCATTTGAAAAGGATGAAAAAATCTCAGGGTATCTCCATCTGAAGCATAAACCTCTTCTCCCCAAAACCCGAGCCATTCACAATTGAGAAGGGGTATTTTTTTTCGAAAATTCCCCATTGGATCGAAAACCAGTACACTCCCCTGCCGGTCAGCAACATACAGTTGATTTTGATATTCCCTCATGAAACTGAGATCGTACCTGTTTCCACTCAGAATAAGGTCGAGTGGGGTGGAAAACAGGGTATTCTGACTTTGCGTTTCGATTTTTCTCAATTGAAAATTGCTTTCGTCCAAAGCCCAGAGATTGCCATCCAGAGCCGGGGCAAGAAGTCTTACATAACCTGTTTTTTCTGTCTGAAGGAGGCTGGGACCTTCAGAAAGTAAAAAACGATCCAGTAAGGCAAACTCCTGGAAGTCGCGGTAAAAAACCAGATGTCTCAATCCATTCCAGGCTTCAATAAGATGAACTGCACCTGGCCTTCTGGGTGAAAACCGGAAAAGAATGGTTCCCAAAGAATCCAAAAGAAAAATAGTGGACCGGTTGTCTGAGACCAGAACCTGCCCTTGTCGTGTTAGAGACAAATGCTGGGCTCCACGGATGAGTAAAGTATCTTTTTGGGGAACCGAAAAAACTGCCTTTGCCCATGCAAATGGCAGGTTACCCGAAAACAGCATCAAAATAAGCAGTACCCTGGAAGATTTCCGGATAATGCTAATTTTTCCACTCGTGAATCTGAACCTGGGTTCCATCAAATTCGAGGTAAAGGCAATGGTTCATCCATTCTCCAAGATTGAGGTATCGGGACCCTTCTCCTGCAGGTAAGTCCAATGGGAGATGGCGATGGCCAAATATATACACATCCCGATGGAGTTTGGCCTCCTGTTGTCGGGTGTAGTTCCAGAGAAATTCTTTTTCTCCTTTGAACTCTTCGTCTTTGCTGGAGCTGATCCGGCTATGGCGGCTCCAGGCTTTGGCGATTCCTATTCCGATGGTTGGGTGGAGGAACGAAAACAGCCACTGACAAACCGGATTCGCAAATATGCGCTTCAGAAATTTGTACGACATGTCGCCCGGGCCTAATCCATCACCATGCCCAACCTGCATTCGAAAATTTCCCCAATCGAGGTCGAGTGAGCTTCGGTAAATGGTAATGCCCAGTTCTTTTTCCAGATAGCCAAACATCCACATGTCGTGGTTTCCGGTAAACACAAAGATTCGAACACCCTGATCAGACATCTGAGCGAGTTTTCCCAGAAACCTGACAAATCCTTGAGGGGCAACATGGCGGTAGTCAAACCAAAAATCAAAAAGGTCGCCTAGCAGAAAAAGATATTGACAATCAGGTTCAATCGCTTCCAGCCATCGAACGATTTTTTTTTCTCTTTTCAGGCTACGGGCGAAATCGGGAGCACCGAGATGAAAATCCGAGGCGAAGTAGGCTTTTTTCCCGGGTTCAAGCTGAAGACTATGCCTCAACATCGTCAATAAGAAAAAGGACAAGTTCTTTTGGACCATGCGCTCCGAGAACCAATGTCTTTTCAATATCAGCGGTTCGGCTGGCACCAGTAACCAACGAAATCATGGAGGGGAGGCGGTTGGTATACTTTTTCCGCAAAAAATCCAACCCATCGCGGATATCTTTAAGAATCTGGGAGCTGCTTGCAACAACGATATGCACCGGGGGAAAAATGGCAAGACGTCGGCCCGACAATTGCCTGGAGGTCATCAACATGCTTCCGGTGCGCTCAATAAGGCATTCACAAAGTGTTATACCTGCTTCTACCTGAGTGAAATCCCTGTCATTGGCCGAAAAGGAAAAATGACAGTTTTCAAGTTCCTCGGCAAGTTCTTTTTCCCAAACATGGATGTGTTTGAATCCCCTTTCCTGTACAAAAAGGTCCAGTTGTTTATGGAATTCAGAGAGGGTTTCGGCATAATAAAACACACCTTTTCGGGATGTGAAATTTTCAGCAAATACCAGTGCCGGATCTTTGAATTCTGATTCGGCATAAATGGGAGAAACCATATCTGGTTTAACCGGCAGTTCTTCCGGCAATTGCATGAGGGCCGATTTGATGGCCGCAAGGATATTGTCCCTTGAACTGTTGGCCATTTCTAAGGTGTCTGTGCTGGTGTTGCCGGAGGAACGACTTCCCCGGTAGGAGCAGCTGCCGGCTCGGTTTCAGGTTCAGCCGTTTTTTTTACTTCATATTGACCGGTACTGGTCGTAAATTCATGATAGTGTGTTGCCTTATCGAAAGGTCTTGGGCCAATTAGTTCTACCAGGTCGCTTTGGAAAATGATTTCTTTCTGGAGAAGCGCCTGAGCAATTTTCTCAAGGCTTTCCCGCTTTTCTGACAGGAGATTCAGTGAACGGTTGTAGGCCAGGTCGATCATCTTTTTTACTTCCTGATCGATGATGGTTGAGGTGGATTCGGAATAAGGTTTGTTGAAGGCATATTCCGACTGCTTGCTATCGTAGAACGATACATTTCCAATTTTATCGTTCATGCCATACATGGTAACCATTCCGTAAGCCAGTTTGGTAATGCGTTCCAGATCGCTAAGAGCGCCGGTTGAAATTTTCCCAAAAATCAGTTGTTCCGCGGCTCTTCCACTCAAGGTCATACACATGTCGTCGAGCATTTGTTCTGTTGTAATCAGAAACTGCTCTTTTGGTAAATACTGGGCATACCCAAGGGCAGCCACTCCGCGTGGTACAATACTTACTTTGACCAAAGGGTCTGTGTGCTCCAGGAACCAGCCGGCAACAGCATGACCAGCTTCGTGATAGGCCACAATTTTCTTTTCTTCCGGAGAAATGAGTTTGTTCTTTTTCTCCAGCCCTCCAATTACCCGATCTATAGCATCGTTGAAATCCTGTTGATCAACAGATTCTTTATCTCTCCGGGCGGCGATAAGGGCAGCTTCGTTACAAACATTGGCAATTTCAGCTCCTGCAAAACCGGGAGTTTGCGCTGCAAGCTTTTTGCTGTCTACATCGGCATTCAACTTGAGGGGTTTAAGATGAACTTTGAAAATGGCTTCTCTTCCCACAATATCAGGTTTATCGATGGAAATCTGCCTGTCAAAACGACCTGGCCGAAGCAATGCAGAATCAAGAATATCGGGTCGGTTGGTAGCTGCGAGAATGATAACACCGGAGTCGGTGGCAAAACCATCCATTTCAACCAGAAGTGAATTGAGTGTATTTTCCCTTTCATCGTTTGCTCCTGGCATTGGACCTTTTCCACGACTGCGGCCGATGGCATCAATTTCATCGATGAAAATGATGCACGGTGCTTTTTCTTTCGCTTGTTTGAAAAGATCACGAACCCTGGCAGCACCTACCCCAACGAACATTTCCACAAAATCTGATCCGGAAAGGGAAAAGAAAGGCACGTTGGCCTCACCTGCGACGGCTTTGGCAAGTAATGTTTTTCCGGTTCCCGGCGAGCCTACCAGTAGAGCACCTTTTGGGATTTTTCCACCCAGTTTGGTGAATTTTTCGGGGCTTTTGAGGAAGTCTACAATTTCTTTGATTTCCTCTTTGGCTTCTTCCAGACCTGCTACATCAGCGAAAGTAATTTTCACTTTGTTGTCTGCATCAAAAAGGGCAGCTCTGGACTTTCCGATATTGAACAACTGGCCTCCGGGGCCTCCTGTGGTTACCCTCCGTAAAAGGATCCAGAAGCCGATGATCAGCGCAAGGATAAAACCGTAATTAAGGAAGAGATTCCCAAAATTTTGCCTGTCTTCTACCTGAAGTTCAGGCCGGTTTTCAGGCTCTTTTATTTCTTTTTCGAGTTTTTTGTATTCTTCTCTGAAATTTTCGGCAGAGATGATGTTGAACCGATAGTGGGGTCCGGTGTTTATGGAAAAAGGACTTGAATTTTCACCGAAAGTCTTTTTATACTTTTCGTTTTTAAGCGCTTCTTCTTTAAGTGTAATTTCAACTGTTTTCTCGTTTGGAACAATGGTGATGGATTTCACATCATGTTCCATCAGCATCTGCTCAAACCTGGATTGGGTAATGATGAGGCTTGAGTTTTGGCGGCCCAAATAACTGATTCCAAAAATCAGCAACAGGATTGCCATAATGACCCACATTTGGTAGTTGGGCCTGTTGGGGTTGGTTGGCGCCATCCGGTTTCTTGGATTGCGCTTTTCGTCCCTACGGTTTGAATCGTTTGCGTTTTCTGCCATTTTGTAAAAAAGAAGATTAGCCGGTATTTTGTTTACTGACTAATTTCGATGTATTGGATTTTTGCATCACCCCAAAACTCTTCCAGATCGTAAAAAACTCTTTTATCTTTTTGAAAAATGTGACAAACCACATCCAGATAATCGAGGAGAATCCACTCTTTGTTTTGAAATCCTTCTTTATGCCAAACTTTTTGTCCACTGGATTTCTGAACTTCTTCCTCTACAGAGTCGGTGATGGCATCAACCTGAGTATCTGATGTACCAGAACAAATTACAAAGTAATCTGCTATGGCATTCTTGACTTCCCTAAGGTCGAGGACTGCAATGTTTTGGGCTTTTTTTTCTAACATGCCTTTTACGGCAAGTTCCGCGAGCTCTGTGGAGCTGATGGTGGTTGTGGTCAAATGCGTGGTAACCTGTATTTTTGAAGGTGCTACAAAATTACCTGATGAACAGCAATATTTCAACCAAAGACGTGGGAGATTTTGAAATGGTCCTTTATCTGCCAGAGTGTCAGTCAACCAATGACGTTCTGCTTGACCTTCTGAGACAGGGCGATTCCCGTCTTAAGGAAGGTTTTGTTGTATACACAGGGTATCAATCTGCAGGAAGGGGCCAACGCGGGAATTCCTGGCAAGCTGAGCGGGACAGGAACCTCTTGTGTTCATTTTTATTGTTCCCAAAATCTGTTCCGCTCCGTCATGGATACTGGATGTCGGCGGCTGTGGCACTTGGAGTTTGTGCGGGTTTGCAGGAGATTTTGCCCGATCTTCGGATAAAGTGGCCCAATGATCTTTTTGCCGGAGTCATGAAATTGGGGGGAATACTGGTTGAAAACAGTGCTACCGGATTGCATTTGGATAGAAGTGTAATTGGATTGGGCTTGAACGGTTTTCCGGCAGAGTTGCCCTCCGGGGCCTGTTCTGTTTTTTCCCTGACAGGTATGGAAATGAGACCGGAGCAGATGCTCAACCTGGTTCGGCCTTTTATTTTGGCGGAATATCAATTG
>JBIPNA010000354.1:0-3786 GCA_044375665.1 Catalimonadaceae bacterium | reverse complement strand
TTCCGCATTGGCTTTTGGGGCTGAAAACCTTGGATTCAAACCTGCTCATCTTATGGGTTGCTTTTCAGGATTCATAACCGGATTCGATTTGCCGGCGGGCATCTTAAGACTTTGCAACTGAAGTTGTTTTCATCCCGGGCCATTCTGTTGATTCAGAAACAACCGCAGGTTCCCCGAACCAACCACATTTTTTTCCCTATGTTTACCTTGATCTCCAGAAGTTTCTTTTCACGGACTGGCGTTATGCACAAGTATAGACACGAACGAAAAAACCTTAAATAATAAATAAAAACTATAGAATGAAACAGACAATACTAGGCTCAGGTGGAGCAATCGGAATAGAGTTGGCAAAAGCATTAATTTCATATACCAGCGACATTAGGCTGGTAAGCCGGAATCCCAAAAAAGTAAACCTTAACGATGAGCTATTTCCTGCAGACCTTACCATTCGTGAGGATGTTTTTAAGGCTATTGAAGGTAGCGAAATAGTTTATGTCACTGTGGGTTTTGCTTATAATGCTACAATATGGCAAAAGTTGTGGCCACCATTTATCAGGAATGTAATTGATGCATGCATATTGTACAATGTAAAAATGGTGTTCTTTGACAATATTTATGCCATTGGCGGAGATCATGTAAAACATATAACCGAAGAATCTCCGATTAGTCCTTGCAGTAAAAAAGGGGAAGTCAGAGCCGAAATTGATAAACTCATATTGGATGCTATCGAGCATAGGAAACTGAATGCAATCATTGCCCGCTCAGCTGATTTTTTCAGTGAGGTAAAAGCTACCAGTATGTCTATGAATTTGATCTATGATAATCTAATCAAAGGAAAAAAAGCGCAATGGTTATGTGATGCGAAAAAAGTTCACAATATGAGCTATACTCCAGACCTCGCAATGGGAACTGCAATACTTGGAAACACCCCGGATGCTTATAACCAGATATGGAACCTGCCTACAGACTCTGAAAAAATAACAGGTGAAGGCTGGGTAAACCTGTTTGCAAAAGAAATGAATGTTAACAATAAATATCAGGTACTGCCTAATTGGCTCATAAAAATCTTAGGATTATTTATCCCTATAATGAAGGAATTGCCAGAAATGAACTATCAATATGACAGAGACTATTTTTTCGATAGTTCGAAATTCAATAAGCGCTTTAACTATACTCCTACTAAAAACGCTGTTGCAGTAAAGCAAACAATTGAAAAATTGGCTAAATTGAATGCCAGCGTTTAAAAACTAAGGTTTCGCCGGGTCCGAGGGGCCAACAAAGAAACCGCTGTTCTGCCATGGTCATGTGCACAGAACCGGCAAAAGTTCGCTGACTGGTTTATGGAGAAAAAGTTGGGAATACCGCTTCGTTTCCTTTGTAGCAATGGCCTTTGTGGTTTGGACCTTAGTTTTTTCAGAGCTTGATCTCGGTCCCCGGCAAGGAAAAAAAGTTTGTCATCGGATAATCTGAAGCGAAAAAAGTAGCTTTCTGAAGTTTAAACCATGTGAAGAAGTTCAAAATAATTCGAAAATCATGAACCCAATTGTTTTAAGAAACCTGCTGATTTTCCTACTTGTATTTCTTGGCCTTGGTGCCTTAGGCGGTGGCAGCTTGCTCATCATCTCACCATCAGGTGAACTATTGGGTGGCTTGCCCTTGTCTATCTTAGACCATTCGCCCTTCAATGATTTCTTAATCCCCGGCATTATTCTATTCCTGGTCCTGGGACTTGCTCCTTGTCTTTTGGCTATGGCTTTAATAAAAAAGCCAGCCAGCAGAAAGGCAGAAAAGCTCAACTTCTTTAAGGATATGTACTGGGGTTGGTCATTTTGTATTTACATAGCTTTTGGGCTAATTATCTGGATCCAGGTTGAAACGATTTTCATCCAGGGTGTCGGATGGCTGCAAACCTTTTATATGTTGTACGCTATACCCATAATTTTAGTGGCGCTGTTGCCTCAGATCAGATCGCTCTATAAAAAATGAAAACTATGTTCATTACACTTTCTTTAATCGGATTTATCATAGTAATATTTATAACCGGCAAAATAAATGCACTTTTTAAATTCCGTAAACAGGTTAAACGACTCTTTTCCGAATCAAAATCCGTATCAAATCTGAAATTTTCCAAAGAGGAAATAAAAAATTTACCTGAGCCCGTAAAAAAGTATTTTAATTACATCTTGAAGGAAGGTCAACCTTATATAAGCTTTGTTAGAATTAAGCACGATGGCCTTTTCAAAGCAGGACTTGAAAAAGATTGGATGGACATAAAAGGTGAGCAGTACGCAACAACTGGAAAACCCGGCTTCATCTGGAAAGGTACTACCAGGTGGTTTACAGCCCGCGATATGTTCATTTCGGGTAAAGGCAGATTAATCGTTTCCCTTCTGGACCTGATTCAGATCCTGGATGGAAAAGGAAGAACATATGACCAGGGCGAATTGCTTAGATGGCTGGGTGAAAGCATTTTGTACCCGACAAATCTCTTACCGAATGATAGATTAAAGTGGTTTCCCATTGATGACTCCACAGCAGAACTAAGATTCAGCTACAAGGGCCTTTCATTATTTTTTACAATTCGCTTCAATGAAACAGGTGAGATTACTGAAATGGAAACGAAAAGATATATGGACTTAAAAACCCTTGAAACCTGGCTTATCAAAGTGGGTAACTACAAGGAATTGAACGGAATAATTATTCCTACCACATTCGAAGTTCTGTGGAGACTGGCAAAGGGTGATTTCAGTTACGCAAAGTTCAATATCACCGAAATCGAGTATGATAAACCTGAGCTATTCTGATCCGACACCTCGTATTGTCAGGGGCTATCCACCACCGCGAATCGGGGAAAACAAAGGATTATTAGGAAGAAATCTGCCTTGAATTTTGGAAACAATGATTTTCAATTCACCCTCTTGTTCAGGCAAAGACAAGTAAGCCTCCCGTAAGACAGTAATATAAAGTTTTGACTCAAAGAGCCTCTGGATTGGTTTCGCCATAAATCCGTTCCCAAAAAAGGATGAGAAAACCAGGAACTATCCTGCCAATGAAAAAACATACCGGACCGATCCTTCGACCGGATATGGAGCCAAAGCAGGGCTGAACCAAACTTCGAAATTGCTTTTAAAGCTGAATATAAAATGTTGTATATCATGTTTCTACATGATTGTTAAATTGGAGGGAAGTAGAAAATTACCATTTACTTCAAAGCCGGGAACTGTTTGAAATCAAACAGCCTGAACCAATTCAACCAACCATAGAATTTTTTATTTTAAGCTTCAATTAATACACCAAAAACCCTTTACCAGCCGAAATGGGCTTTGTATTGAGCCGAGGGCTGAGTAAAAAAATACCTACTGGTATTGAATGGTTGAGCCTTGAAATAAAATCTTTTGCCGGACCAAGGTTGAGCCCATTTGGCAGCAACACAACAATCCAGGAAAGCCCTTAAAAATTAAAACGATGCGTTCAATCAAGCATTTTTCAGACATAAAAATTTCAGACATCTCCATTGTTGGCGGAAAGAATGCCTCCTTAGGTGAAATGTACACAACCCTTTCTGAACAGGGAATTGCGGTCCCCGAAGGGTTTGCTGTTACTTCAGAGGGGTATTGGCAATTTCTCAGGCAAAACAAACTGGAATCGGTTATCCGAAGCCTGCTTGGAAAGTTGAACACTTCCACTTTTGACAATCTGGCAAGTATCGCTTTAGAAATAAGGCAAAGAATTTTGGAGGCCAAATTTCCAGATTCTCTTGAAGCCGAAATCATTGAGGCATTCCGG
>JBIPNA010000353.1:0-3801 GCA_044375665.1 Catalimonadaceae bacterium | reverse complement strand
TTATCGGCCGTCAAAATTGTGATGAGTTTGCCATGGGCTCAAGCAATGAAAACTCAGCCTACGGACCAGTACGAAACGCCATCGCACCAGACCGTGTTCCCGGTGGATCTTCGGGTGGATCGGCAGTAGCCATTCAGGCAGGAATGTGCCAGGTTTCGCTGGCCACAGACACGGGAGGTTCTATCCGGCAACCTGCCGCTTTTTGTGGATTGGTGGGACTCAAACCTACTTATTCGAGGGTATCCAGAAATGGGCTCATAGCTTATGGCTCGTCGTTTGACTGTGTTGGACCCCTGACCAGAAATGTAGCAGATGCAGCCTTGATCCTGGAGGTAATGGCAGGACCAGACCCGAAAGACCCTACCTGCTCTTCAAAACCGAATGAGCCTTTTTTCTCCGGGCCTGCCTACTCAAAGCCAAGAACCATTGCTTACTGGGAACCCACACTAACCTCCGATTCCATTCAACCTGAAATAAGGGAAGCTTTGGCCAGAACACTGGTCGATCTTCAGGAACTTGGCCATAAAGTGCTGCCTGTTCAACTACCCTATCTGGATTACGTTCTCCCAACCTATTACATACTTACCACCTGCGAAGCCAGCAGCAACTTATCCCGCTACGATGGAATGCATTTCGGACATCGGACGCAGGTGCCCGGCAACCTCGAAGAAACCCTCAAAAGAAGTCGAAGCGAAGGTTTCGGGCCTGAAGTGCGCAGAAGGATCCTGCTTGGAACTTTCGCCCTGAGTGCCGATTTTCATGAAGCCTTTTTTTCCAAAGCCCAAAAGGTGCGCCGGTTGATTCAAAATTCTGCCCTGGACGTTTTTCAGAAATACGATTTCCTTCTGATGCCCACCACGCCTACAACGGCATTTCCCCTTGGCAGTAGAATTAAAGATCCAATGGAAATGTACCTGGCCGATATTTTTACCGTCTGGGCCAATCTGGCCGGTGTACCAGCCATTAGTCTTCCTTGTGGAAAAGATGCTAAAGGATTGCCCATCGGACTCCAGTTTCATGCCGGCCATTTCCAGGAGAAAACCATGCTTGATTTTGCCAGAGAACTGGAAATCAAATTTTCTTTTTAATCCATCATGTCAAGACTTAAGATATTCGTTTCCGGAATTACCAGCCTGACCGATGCCCGTTATTGTGCAGGAATGGGCGTTCCCTATTTGTCTGTTTGTTTTGATCCGGAAGGAAAAACGGAGCTGGATTCTACTTCTTTTCAAGCCATCAGGGCATGGATTGAAGGTGTGGAATGGTGGGGCGAATACGCCGGTTCCGATCCGGTTGTTCTGTTTTCACTTCAGGAAGCTTATGTTTTTTCGGGATGGATTGTTTCGCCCGATCTTGCGGAAAAACTCTCAGATGCACCTTTTCAAAAGCGGGTTTCTCTTGAAAAAGATAGCCAGGTTTTGCCTGAGTTTCGGAATGTAGAATTGGAAATTTCGGGTCCCAAAAAAGAGGTTTTAGCGGAGTGGGTACAGCAGGGACACAATGTCCTTTTGAAAAACCCCGAGGATGCCCATCAGATTCTTGCTTTGCACCGGGCGTTTCCTGAATTGATTTTCAAACTATTGTCCGGTGCTGAGGAACGCCCGGGTTGGATGGACCTAAGCGGACTTCAGGATGTTCTGGAAGAACTGGAGCAGGAAGGATTCGGGTTGTAGAAAAAAAAACCGGCCTTTTCAAGCCGGTCTGACGAAGGCCATTTTTTGCCCCTTAGAACTGAACCATTACTTTTTTGCGGTAGGCTGCTTCTTCGGTTTGAAATTCAACCATATAAAATCCGGGCTTCACCAATCCGGAAGACCAGACTTCGGTTCCCGATTGGACAGGCTCCTGCAAAATCACTTTTCCATCCAGGCTTAAAACCCTGATTTGTCCTGTTGCCTGGTTTTCAGGAAACCGGAGGTCAATTTTCTGGTTGGAAGTTGAAACATTTAATCCTGATTGGGCCCAAAGTAATTCTTGTCCACCTGTGACCCCAGCCAAAATCCAGGCAATGATTTGTGGATTGGTTGGTTCGATGGGTGATGCATAGCGACGGACCCAGTTTCCCTGAGCATCTACCAGAAACTTATTGAAATTCCAGTCCACTGAAACATTGGCAACTCCATTCCAGGATTTCTTCTGAAGCCATTTGTACACTTTTGAGGTATCCCCAACACGGATGGAGACTTTTGACATCATGGGAAAGGCTACTGCATACTGGTTGGTGCAGAAAGTTTCAATGGTAGAATCGGCATATGGATCCTGACCGCCAAAGTCGTTGCACGGAAAGCCAATCACCCGGAAGTTGTATTGCTGATACGTGGAGTCAAGTTGCTGAAGCTTTGCAAACTGATGGGTGTAGCCACAAAAAGAAGCTGTGTTGACCACCAGGAGTTTTTTTCCGGCGTAATGGGAAAGAGAAATGCTGTCGCCATGGATGTCTTTCACTTTAAAACTGTGAAAAGTAGTCCCGGGCTGGGCCATAGTCAGTGTTGAAAGGCCCAGAAAAAGGCATAGGGGTAAAAAGTGTTTCATTTGGAAAAGGTTAAGATGCAGGCAATTGATCCATTTTTTTCGATTCCTCCCAATAAACATCCATTTCGGCGAGCGACATATCTGCAAGTTCACGTCCGTTTTCCCTGGCCCGCTTTTCCAGATAGCCAAATCGTTTGATGAACTTCCTGTTGGTCTTTTCCAGCGCCTGATCCGGATTAAGGTTCAGAAACCGGGCATAATTAATCAGGGAAAAGAATACATCGCCCAGCTCCTTTTCTGCTTCTTCTGCCGACTTTAAACCTCCTGCTGTGTGTTCCCTGAACTCACGGATTTCTTCCTCCACTTTTTCCCAGACCTGGTCAGGGGTTTCCCAATCAAAGCCCGTTCCCCTCGCTTTTTCCTGAATCCGCATGGCTTTGACCATGGGTGGCAGGGAGCCCGGCACACCTGAAAGCGTTTCCTTCTGACCTTCCTTCTTTTTCAGAGATTCCCAGTTTCGCTTTACTTCCTCTTCGGTTTCTGCTACAATGTCGCTATAAATATGGGGGTGGCGAAAAATGAGTTTTTCCGAAAGGCTGTTCAATACATCCGAAATATCAAATGCTCCGGTCTCCGAAGCTATCCGGGCATAAAACACGATGTGGAGCAACACATCTCCCAGTTCTTTCTTGATTTGCTCCATGTCGCCCCCGAGCAAGGCATCCGATAATTCATACACCTCCTCCAGACTCAGGTGCCGGAGCGAATCCATGGTTTGCTTTTTGTCCCAGGGGCAATTCAACCGAAGCTCGTCCATGATGGTGAGCAGGCGATCGAAGGCTTCAAGTTTCAAGGCACGGCGTGGATCGGGAGGGGCAGGAATCATGTATTTGATTTTGGGTGCAAACTACAAAAAGCAACTGCCTTCCCGGATAGGCCATGAACCATTGGGCAAAACATTCCAAAAAAATCCATTGTTGGAAAGCTTTATGTGCCGATGGGTTTGGGGAATTATTTACCGAAACTCAACCTCAGGCCAAAGCCAAGACGCATCAGCCGGTATCCTCCGGATCCGAAAGCCGAAAACCGCTGGTAAAACAACTCAGGGGCCAGAATATAATCAGCGTTCAGTGCCACTTCATATTGAAGTCCGAGGCCATATCCCACAACCATTCCCTTACCAATTTGTGAGCGGAGCCATCCCAATCCGGGACGGAAACAAATGACCAGATGCTTTTTTTCGTAGTTGTCGAGGGGAATCACAAAACCGGAGTGAAGCGAAATCCGGTGCATTTTGGCTCCTTTAAAAAACGAACTGGCTGGCAAAAA
>JBIPNA010000352.1:0-3814 GCA_044375665.1 Catalimonadaceae bacterium | reverse complement strand
CCCGTTATTCCCAATTCCCGATTCATCATTGGCATTCCCGTTAAACGGCCACCATCCAACCAGGCCATTGGTCGGCACATAGGATGGAACATTCTGTGCTGTTAGCCCGAAGATCATTCCAAAGAAGACTGTCGCCGTCAGGAGTAAATTTCTATTTTTCATTTTCGTTGTGTTTATCATTTCTTGTTGTTGTTCAAGCTTGCCCTTAACTACTCCCTATCCGCATAATTGCGTATACTCACTCTTTTTTGCGAAATCAGTTTTATCTCCTCTAACGCATTGTAAAAGAACCGAATGTAAATTGTTTTTTCCTGTAGCAAATTGGTTGTAGAAATTTATGAGCAACGCACTTAAGTTAATTTTTGTCCTGGCGTTCATTCATCGGTTAGTTCGGTTTTTGAAAATTTTTCCATCGCACCCAATTTTCATTCCCAGTTTTCAAAACTCCAAATTTTAACCCCCATTTCCGGTGATTTCACCTGAAATTTCTTTGCCAAGCTTCACTCTATCAGGGTTTTGGGTTTTGGAGTTTTTTCCCAGGATTTTCAGATTTTCCATTGTTTGGTGTGGTTGTAGGAGTGTTTAGGGGCTCTTTTATTCCAGTTTTTCAAAACTAAAAATCCTATAAGGTCTTCGAAGACCTTATAGGATTCGTCCCAGACCAGGCTTTTGCGCAGATATCCAGGAGGTTGCTTTTCGGGTTTCATCATTGGATAGGAGAGAGGTGGATAGATCCGAAGCCCATGCCCGAAATATAAGTTCGCTGATACAGCGACGTAGCCTTGTCCAATGTCAGCCCCGCAGTGGAAACCGGAAGTTTTTTCGCTTGTTACGTTTTCGGGAGAAAATTTAAAAGCGTAACAAAAAATGTTACGTTTTCAAGAAAAAAAGTAAAACTGTAACAAAAAATGTTACGTTTTCAAGAAAAAAAGTAAAACTGTAACAAAAAAAGTTACGGTTTCGGAAAAAGTTGGGAAAACGTAACAAGGGGGATTTTGGCGGGAAATGTTTTGGTGGGTTCCGCTGTCCGGGATGTTCCGCAGGTATCAGGGACAGCGACATACCCTTGTCGAATTTTAGATTCGAATCCACTCCGATGTAGAAGGATTCTGGGCTGAGCGGAGAATGGGGGTAAACAGCAGGTTGGCGGATTGCAAATCCGCATTATTTTCGTCCGCGATTCCCTTCGGAAAATCACGGACAGCAAAATGGGGGTAAACAGCAGGTTGGCGGATTATAAATCCGCATTATCATCGTCCGCGATTCCCTTCGGAAAATCACGGACAGCAAAACAGCGACAAAACAAGTTCAGGAGACGGCTTAAGGCTGCCCCAGACTACGGAGTACGGCCACATCTTCGGGACGGAGTTGTCCGTTGCTCATGGGCCCACAGTTGAGCAATAGGTTGGCCTGCAGTTCACGGGCTTTTTTCTGCCATTCCTTAATTTGTGCTTTGCTGGCTACAGAATGGTCCCAGTCATGCCAAAACCAGGAGCCCGATTCAAAATCGCCCTTTTTGCCTTTCTGCGACATGGTGGTTTCAATCTGCAAGGGAATGTATTTGTCCTGGTCCAGCCACTTCCAGACTTTCTGGTCCTTGGTATAATCTGTCGCTTTTTCCCCGCAACGGTAGTCCACAGGGTGTAAGGGCACACCGGGAAATGCAGTGGTGGCGTTGTTTCCTATCAGACAATCTGGCTGTAGACTCTTTACAAACTGATACAAATGGTCCATCTGCCAGCGATAAGCGCCTTCCATGCGCCAGGATGCGATGAAATCGTTGGGTTCGGCAAATTCCGATTTGTCTTTGTTTTCGGCATTGGCCGCCGCTCCGCTTGTGGTTTTGGCGGTTTTCTTCCAGCCACTCCGCTGCTTTTTCCAGAAACCATCGAACCAGAGTTCGCAAATGGGTCCGTATTGGGTAAGCAGTTCCCGGAGCTGGTTTTTCATAAACTCAACATAGGCATGCTCGTCGGTGTCGTGGGTTTTTTCATGCCGGTCCCAGAGAGAATAGTAGATCCCAAATGCCAGGCCATATTTTTTGGCTGATTCGGATACCCTTTTTACAATGTCAATTTTCAAAGGGGTGGCCTGCACGCTGTAATCGGTGTATTTGGTGGGCCAGTTGCAGAAACCATCATGGTGTTTGGTCACCAGAATGACGTATTTCATGCCTGCTTCTTTGGCCACCGAACACCATTGGTCGGTGTCGAGGGCGTCGGGCCGCACTTTGGCAGGATCAAGGGTGCCGTCGCTCCATTCCGTATCGTAATAGGTGTTGATGCCGAAATGCAAAAACATCCCAAACTGGTATTCCATCCATCTGGCTTGCGCAGGATCGGGTCCCGGTGCCTCGGCTGGCGTTGCTGTGAAATCCTTTTTGGAATGGGCGAAATCTGCTTCTGCCAATGCGGCACCCATAAGGGAAATGCCTGTTCCGGCCAGGGCGGTTTGCTTTAAAAAGGTCCTGCGGGGATTGGACATAGCCGATTTTAGTATTTCACCAGACTATGGTCTATTTCATCGGCATAGGCCAGGATGCCGCCCCTGAGGTTGAATAGGTTGCGGAAACCAAATTTTTCCTCCAGGTTCAGGATGGCTGTTTTCGACCGCTGGCCACTTCGGCAATGGAGCACCACGGTCTTATCTTTCGAAATGTCTGCCGCATGGTCCAGAATGGTGCCTACAGGAATGAGTTCCCCTCCCAGATTGCAGATTTCATATTCATAGGATTCCCTGACGTCGATCAACTGGAAGTCTTCTTTGGTGTCAAACATCTGTTTCAGTTCCTGTACTGTAACTTCTTTCATGGTTTTTGTTCAATGAATGGTATCTATTTCCCTTTGCCCGGCAATATCGATTTTTCGGTCAGCACTACAAAAGTAGTCCCCGATTCTACCTCAAAAACACCTTCTCCTGAGATGGATTTGCCTTTTCCATTCAGGATTTTGACCAGCTTTTCACCCTTTCTTTCCCAGCGAACCTTTCGCAAAGGTTGCGTTTCGGGCAGGTGTACCACGCTCAGTGTGCGGTTCCCATCGGTCATCCCCTGGCAAAATGATCCCGGGATGTCCGAATTCCAATCCGATGCGCCTTTGCTTTGAAAGGGTTTTGCCATGGCAGCCAGCAGATCGGGATACTGCTTTTCGTCCGGATGGAGGAAGTGGCGTAGATCCACCATGGCCGGGACAACGATGCATGTCCCTTTTCCAAGGTTGTGCATCCAATGGTCGCCTTTGTCGGCGGCTGAAATGCCTTTCACTTTCAGCCGGAATGTTTCGTATGGAATCGGGTATTGACCTTCGTTTTCCTGTGTCAGCACTTCTAAAACTTTCAGTCCGGTGAGGGCTTCATAAGTCGTATTCTGGTTCCATCGGATGCCTTCGGTTTCTGAAAAAATGCCCGTGAGCCCTGTAAAAACCAGGGTATTGCCCAATTCAGCAAAGGTTTTCATGGATTTGAGTTGCTCTTCGGTCAGGGCCGTAGCATGGGGAAGCAATACCATCCTTTTTGCACCGGACTTTTGGGTCCAGTCGATGTCGTCCATAAACTGAATCTGCGGGTGGTATCCTTTCATGCGCAGGGCTTTGAGGCAAGCCAGGACAGATTGCAAATGGGCTTTGGCCTGCCGGGCCGGTTGGTTCTGGCCTTTTCCGTTCCGCTCCTGCAGAAAGACGGTTTCCCGGGAAATGGCCACGACGATGGCATCCCTGATGGGTACGGCTTTCTTCAAAAAAGCTGCCTCTTCTTCCATAAATTGTCCGATTCGGGAAGATTCTTCCAGGCGGTGGGAGGGTTGCCCTGCGTAATCGAG
>JBIPNA010000351.1:0-3816 GCA_044375665.1 Catalimonadaceae bacterium | reverse complement strand
ATCTGAAAAACTTTTCCTTCCAATTGGGAAGCAACCCTTTTGCTGCCAGCGGAACGGTGGTCGGGGTTACTGCCCCTGCAGTGGATGTGAAAGCAAAAGGTGCCCTGAACCTCGCAGAAATTCTGAGTGCTTTTCCTGTAGAGGGGTTGGATCTCAGGGGCTTACTAAATCTGGACATTTTGGCAAAAGGTCAATACAACCCGGCTGCCAGCCAGTTTCCTACACTACGGGCTGACCTTGCCCTGAAGCAAGGATATGCCAAAACCAAAGATTTCCCCGAGGCACTCGAAGGTCTGGAATTTAACCTGAGTGCTTCGAATCCCGATGGAAAACCTGCAAGCACTGCAGTCGATCTGAGGGCCCTCCACTTTGCCATGGCCGGAGAGCCATTTGACGTTAAAGCCATAGTGCGCAACCTCGACAACATTACCTACGATGTTGCCGCCAAAGGGGGAATAGATCTGGAAAAAATCACCAAAATCTTCCCTATAGAAGGCATGACCCTGACTGGTAAGGTCAAAGCTGACCTGAAAACCAGTGGCAACATGGCCGATGTAGATGCCAAACGCTACGATAAATTACCTACCGCAGGAACCGTGGAGTTGGCCGGGTTTACCTATGCCAGTCCCGGTCTCAAAAAACCCATCGGTATTTCCACGGCGCTGGCCAGGTTCAATTCGAAAGAAATGAACCTCGAAACCATGAAAATGACCATTGGAGAAAGCGACTTCCAATTTCAGGGGCAAATCCGCGAATACCTTCCCTACATCATGCGGAACGAAACCCTGAAAGGTGTCCTCAAACTTCAATCGGCAAAACTCAATGCCAACGAACTCATGACCCTGACCGGTGAGGAGGCGCCTCCGGCTGACCCGAAAGCTGAGCAACCCATGGCAGCATCCGAGTTGCCTGCCAACATCGACTTTTCCTTTTCTTCTGATATAAAAACGCTACGCTACGACAACCTGATACTTGAAAATGCCAGGGGAAGCATCCTGTTGAAAGGTGGTATCCTGAGCATGAAAGGCCTGCAGTTCAATACCCTCGATGGAAGCATCGGGATGGATGGAACCTACGATCCGCGGAATGTAAGCCGCCCGGCTTTTGCCTACCAGCTGGATATGAAAAATATATCGGTCTCAAAGGCTTATCAGGCATTCAAAACGATAAAAACAATGGCACCTGTAGCCAAAAACATCGAAGGAAAATTCAGTACTGTATTCAACATAGAAGGCAATCTGGATAAGCAGATGAGCCCCGATATGCCCAGTATGAATGGTGGTGGCACCATCAGACTAAACGAAGGCAAGGTGAGAGACCTGAGCATTACCAAAGGAATCAACACCCTGGCCAAAACCAATCTCCCCACCGAGGCCGATCTCAAAGACCTGGTGGTGAAGTGCAAAGTGAAAAATGGACAGGTGGAGTTTGAGCCCTTTGATGTGAAAGCCGGCAGTCAGGTGGTGACCATAAGCGGTAGTAATGGTTTGGATGGAACGGTAGATTACCGAATGAAAACATCTGTTCCTGCCGGTGCCGCCGGCGCTGCTGTGGCTTCTGCCCTCAGCTCTTTTACAGGCAAAGCACTGTCCACACCCCAGAATGTGAAGTTTGAAATGGCTGCAACTGGACCTGGAACTTCGCCCAAATACCGGATAGTGAAAGTGGATGCCGGCGACTCAAAAGATCAGGCAAAGGCAGCGGTCAACGATAAAATCAACCAGGCCAAAGCAGAGGCAGAGGCAAAAGCCCGTGCTGAGGCCGATCGGCTCAAAAAAGAAGCCGAAGACAAAGCAAAGGCAGAGGCTGAACGACTCAAAAAAGAAGCCGAAAACAAGGCCAAAGACGAAGTCAACAAGCTGAAAAAGAAACTTAGATTTTAGTCTGGCCCGGTCATTGGAAATACCGGATCAGGCGGCCCGATCCCCTGTTTTTGGGGATATATACTGGATTTCAGGGCGGCATTTCCGGCTCTTTGCTGCTACTCCTCGTGCCTCCCTGTGGTCGGCCCTCCGGGGTATTCGCGTCGATCCGGGCCGCAATGGTTTTTTACATTAACCTTAAGGATGCTTTTACCCAAACACAATCTTCATCTGCCCTTCCCTGAATTGCTCAAACAAACCGGTGTTAAACCGAAACACCGGGGGATCTGGGAAAAACTTGCGTTTAGCTACCAGATACTGACTTTTAATCGACTCTGCCCATATCCCTTCGCCCCGCATCCTTTTTCCAAACCGGGAATCGCTCGTTTTGCCGCCATGCAAATCTGCTATGTGGCGCAACACTTTGGGAGCCCGCTCGGGAAAGGCTTTTTCAATCCAGTGCCTGAAAATTTCTTCTACTGGCCCATTCAGCCGAACCACCTGGTAGCCAAAATCCTGGGCACCTGCTTTGTACACAGCTTCTGCCACTGCCATCAACTCATGGTCGGTAAGCGAAGGTATCACCGGCGAAAACAAAACCCGTACCGGAATGCCGGCATCCCGAAGGCGGGAAATGCAATCGAGCACTTTGTCTGGCCTTGAAGTCCTTGGCTCCATTTTCGATTTTATTTCCCGGTCAAGGGTGGTAAGACTGATGTTTACCGCCACGAGGTTGTTCCGGGCCATGTCCGAAAGGAGATCAATATCCCTTTCGATAAGGGCATTTTTGGTGATAATGCCCACCGGATGATGAAAGCGGTGCAGCAACTCAAGGATCTGCCGTGTAAGTCTGAATTTTCGCTCTGCAGGTTGATAGCAATCGGTATTGCCTGATAGCATGATGGGTTTCACTACCCATTTTGGATGGTTGATTTCCCTGTGCAACAATTCAGCGGCTTTCATTTTCAACAGAATCACTGATTCAAAATCAAGACCTGCGTTGTAATCCCAAAATTCGTGGGTAGGCCTGGCATAACAATACACACAACCATGTTCACAGCCCTGGTAGGGATTCAGTCCCCAATCCATCGGCACATCCGGACTTTCCACCTTATTCAGAATGGTTTTGGGGAAAACCTCGATAAACCTGGTTTTCGGATCCGGAAACAAAAGATTTTCCTGTTCATTTTCCTCCCTGAGCTGTTCCGGGTCTGGTTCCCTGATTTCTTTATGAAACCTGCTTTGCCTTAAATGCTGCGTGCCTCGTCCTTTTGACATGGGTTGGTTGGAAATATTACCGAAAATATTGGCAAATATTCTAATTTTTTTGGATTTATTTGTGCTTTGGGGAATAAAAATTTGCAGCCAGAAGACCAAAATCCAGGGGAAAATCCAGGGGAAACTGGCTTACTTTGTCGCCCCTCTGACTCGGAAACAAGCTTGAATACCACCAAAGAAACCCCCTTGATGAAGCAGTACGCGGCCATAAAGGCCCGTTATGCCGGAGCCTTGTTGCTGTTCCGGGTGGGAGATTTTTACGAAACCTTTGGGGAAGATGCCGTTACCGCCGCCCGCATTCTCAACATTACCCTGACCAAAAGAGGCAATGGATCGGCAACCGAAGTGGCTTTGGCGGGCTTCCCCCATCACGCCCTGGACAATTACCTGCCCAAACTGGTTCGGGCCGGACAAAGAGTTGCCATATGCGACCAGCTCGAAGATCCAAAAGATGCCGTAGGAATTGTAAAAAGGGGTGTTACCGAACTGGTAACCCCAGGCGTAGCCCTGAGTGACCACGTCCTCGATACCCGAAAAAACAATTGGCTGGCCTCCCTTTTTAAACAGGATGACCGGGTCGGGCTGGCTTTAATCGATATCTCAACCGGAGAATTCCTGGTCTTTGAAGGTAAGGAAACCGAAGCCGAAAAAGTTCTTCAATCTTATCAGCCAACCG
>JBIPNA010000350.1:0-3820 GCA_044375665.1 Catalimonadaceae bacterium | reverse complement strand
CTGAGAACCAATGCCAGTGTAGTGGAAATGGGCCCCGGAGCAACCGTTTCCGGAGCTGGTGCCTCATCTTATGTTTGGGGAAATCTTCAAAAGAATATCCCAACCGGAAGTCCATCTGTGGCTTTTGAAATCGGAGATGCCTCTGTTTATGCTCCGGCAACCTTCAATTTCACCGGAGTTTCTTTGGCTGGCGATTTAAGGCTTTTAACCTTGCCTCCGGTTTCATCAACTCCAGGTGGTGCACTGTTGAACAAAACAATTGCGGCAAACAGATACTGGAATGTTTCTAGCATCAATACCCTTGCCTTTACAAGCTATAACGGGCTTTTCAACTTTGAGGCCGCCGACCTGATCGGAGGCGCCGTTAATGCTGACCTTCGCGGGGGTGTTCATGATGGAGTTTCCTGGTCATACCCTTCCACTACGGGGCTGGTTGGCAACAGCGCCACATTGAATAATGTAACCCAAACAGGACAAATCATTCTGGCGTCTTGTATCAATCCTACTCCTTTTACCTTTTCAGGTTCAAATGGAGGAGGCTATTGTGCAGGCTCCAGCGGCACAACATTATCCCTTAGCGGCTCCCAGACTGGAGTAGATTACCAGCTACAACTGGGTGGTATTGATGTAGGTTCACCTGTTACTGGTCCTGGAGGAGCTTTCAACCTGGGTGATTACACTGTAAACGGAGCATATACTGTAATTGCCACTACGGGTGTTACCGGTTGTTTTAACACCATGGCAGGAACTGTGAATGTTGTAACCAACCCGCTTCCAACTTTATCAGCGGTTTTTCAAGTAAATTTTGTATGTTCAGGTACGAATGCAAACATTGATCTTTCAGGTTTGTTGCCTTCCAGTGCATTAATCGTTGATTATAGAATTAATGGGATCAATCAGATTCCGGTGGCTGTTAACTCAGATGGAGCAGGGTTTGGTTCATTTGCCCTTCCTGTAACCTTTGCAAACAATGGTCAATTGCTGGAGGTTACATCCATTACAAATACATCTTTGGTTCCCAATTGCACAGAGGCATTTGTTTCGTCAAATTCTACTCCTCTTTCCGTAGTCCCAAGACCAACCGTGCAGATCAGTGCCAACGAGTTTGTTTGTCTGAATCAAACGGCCCCGATTGATTTCTTCTTTACCGGAACAGGGCCTTGGTTGATGACTTACAAAATAAATGGGGTAGCTCAGGCACCTGTCAATTCACCCACTTCCCCTTATTCAAACCCATATATTGGTGCCACAGTTGCCAGATCCTATGATGTGGTTAGTCTGAGCGATGCCAATTGTGTGGCTACCGTTGCAGAGTTGGATTCTCATTTTATTGATGTACCTATCCCTTGTCAGGTAGTCTGGAATGGTTCGGTTAATACTTCATGGACTGAGAAGGACAACTGGACACCGAATAACTCTGCGCCATCTCCGAACACAACAGTTATCGTTTCAAACGGAACCGGAATTCCGAACCAACCAAATCTGGTTGCGAATGCTACTTGTGCCAGTCTTGTCCTTGATGCCGCCTCCTCCCCTGTTCTGGGTGCCGGAGTTCAGCTTTCCATCCGTGGAGATTTGTCAGGTACGGGTTCCGGAATTATTACCGGACCTGGAAAACTGGCGTTTACAGGAACAGGTATTCAAACTGTAACCGGAACACCAAGGGTTACCAATGTTGATTTTGTGAACTCATCCGGAGCCGGTGTAGTTATTGCTCCTGGTGGAAATCTGGTTGTTGAACCAAATGGGGTGGCTAATTTCGTGGGCAACGCGAAACTGACAGTCAATGGCAATCTTACTTTGTCTTCAAATGCTACTTCTACTGCCAAGATAGGACCAGTACCAGCCACTGCGAATATTTCCGGAGAAATTTCTCAGGAGCGGTATCTCCCTTACGTTTCTGGTGCCACCGGAAGCTGGTATTTTATGGGTTCCCCTTTTGGAGGCCGGAACTTTACCGATTGGGTGGATGACTTTAAAGTAACCGGTTTGTCCTCCGCTTTTGGAGCCCAGGGAGGTGGAATCATTTCCTCACCAGAGCCTGAAAGGACCACCGTATTCAGATATGTTGAGGCAGATCACAACCTGAGAATTGATACCATTCAAAAAATTGGCTGGACAATTCCAGGAGCTGCAAGTACCATCACCCCGGGGATTGGATATAGGGTGTTCGTCAATTATTTCAGTAATGCTTCCCACAAATTCGACAATAAAGGAACTTTGACAAGGGGAGATTTTACCTTTCCAACCTTAACCAGGAATGAGTATGCAGGTTGTATTCCTGCCAGTTTCCCTTGCAATCACACCAACTGGAGAGGATGGAATCTATTGGCCAATCCATACCCTTGCGATGTTGATTGGGATGCGGCAGGTCCGGCCTGGACAAAACCTGCCAGTATGCAGAATGCCTGGTACCGCTGGAATGCTCAAGGTTCGGGATATGGGGTATATCAGAACCCGATTTATGCTGGTGTTTTACCCGCTCCTACCAATCCAAACCTGATCCCAAGCGGACAATCTTTCTTTGTGCGCCTTGTAAATGCGGGAACATACACCGAGTCTTTGGTTGTTCGTGAATCGGCGAAATCTGTAACAACTTCTGGTTCATTCACAAGGTCGACTACCCAAACCAATCTGTTAAAGCTGAAGTTGTCCAAAGAAAACAGCGGAAACAATTATGCCTATGAATGTGTCATCCGGTTTATGCCTGAAGCAACAGATGGTTACGACCCTCAGTTGGATCTATCAAGTTTGGGAGGCAGCAACTATTACTTTAGTATCCTGGTCGATAACCAGGGGATGATGGTTGGTTCTTTTGCTCCAATCACAGAAAGTAAAACAGTTCAGCTTTCTACAGATTTTGCTGGCCAGAATGGTACCTACTCTTTTGATTTTCAAAATCTTTCAACTTTTCCAGAAGATATTTTCATCTACCTGAAGGATAACCTGACAGGTGGCTTAACCGATGTCAGGGCTTTCCCGAATGTGAGCTTTGAAGTTAATGCTGCCAATATTGGCTTTAGCAACAGATTCGAACTGGTGTTCGCATTGGAATCTGCTACTTCGGTTCAATCGGCCCTTGGTTCCCCTGCCCTGCATTTGATTCCAAATCCTGCACCGTCCGGAGATTTTCAGGTCATGTTGTTGAATGGTTCGTCCAAAGGCCAGATTGATATTTTTGATGTCCGTGGACGTAAAGTTTATACCCAGGAAACAACCGGTTCTGCATCCGTTGTGCGGACTGGCTTGCCAAAAGGTTTGTATCGTGTCAAATACACCGATTCAAAAGGCGTATTGCAGAAATCCATTGTGATTCAATAAGGAGAATAGCACCTCAGGATGTTAAAAAAAGCCGGACAAATGTCCGGCTTTTTTAATTCCATTATCTTCCTGCTGCCCTTTAACCATTCCTATTTGGGATGGGAACTTTTCTATTTCGTCGAAGGCTGGGTGCAGAAACCGAATGTCGCATTAGATTTGGGTTCCAGAATTCTTCCATGAAAGCACTTTCTATTTCCATCATTTTATTGGTTTGCTCTTCCATAGCAACCTTCGCCCAGGTTACCGATACCATTACAACATTTACTTTTTCAAACACCACCAGATCGGGGGTATTCCAATTTCCAACCCTTCCCCCAAACACTTACTCAAAAATTAAAATGTTGTACCGGATGCGTTGTAAAAACGCACAGGTTTCAACAACCAGCAACCGGAATCTGGGCTGTGGAGAATGGGACTACAGTTGCAACACATACCTCACCGACTCTTCTTCAAAGGATTCACTAAAAGCAACCCATCCCGACCATGTTATTTCAGGATT
>JBIPNA010000349.1:0-3823 GCA_044375665.1 Catalimonadaceae bacterium | reverse complement strand
TTTTTGTTGGATGGAGTGGCATATTACACCTACAACCCTGCCATAAAAAATGCCGATACCTGGCCATTTGACAAGGAACAATATCTGATTTTCAATATAGCGATGGGGGGCTTTGCTTCTCCAATCCCTCCAAACTTCAACCAGGAATCGATGATCATTGACTATGTTCGTGTATATCAAAACGTTAATCCAGACACTCAGCCACCTGCAAATTTTACCGCAAGTGTCGGCGACCTTACCAACTCTACAGTTGAATTAAAATTAAATGCGACGGATAACTCAGGAATAATCCAGTATGTAGTGTCGTATGGAGGTAATTCCGACACCATTATGGGAAGCTCCGGGATTCAGAAATCTGCAATTATCTCAAACCTGTCTCCGGTAACCACCTATAACTTCACGATCACCGCCCGGGATTTAAGCGGAAATTTGGCCCCAAACAACAATCCCATCCTTTTAACTGCGACTACATTAGCTACCCTAAAGTGCGAAGGAACTTCAACTGCAGCATCACAGGGTTCTTTTACCGATGGGTACAAATACACCTTTGAAACATTTGGGACCAATGTCAAAATAACTTTTGAACTGCTGGACGATAAGCCAGGTTTGCTGGCCTACCTGTGGAGACAAAGTCCTTTTAATGAAATACCCATGGCCAACGTCAGCGGAAGAATTTTCAGCCATACTTTAACTGGCCAGACCATAGGATCTACCATTAGCTATGCGGTAAAATTTGCCTTTGCCGGGGGTCTTGCGGTCACAAATTATTACCCTTATGTGGTGGGTTCAAATTGTGCCACGGGGATTAATCCCTCAAAAACCGCTGCTCTTACCTGTTTTCCTGTTCCCAGCGATGGGTTCCTATATATCCAGGGATCAGAAAACAAGGACATTGATTTTGAACTGAAAGATGTAACCGGGAAAATTCTAAAATCAGGGACGATTTCTTCCCAAAACAGTGTTTTGGATCTTCGGGACCTTTCAGGCGGAATTTATATCCTGAACTGCATTCAGGAAGGAAATCGGTTCAACCGGAAAATTGTCCTGAGCAAGTAATTCCTTAAGGCAAAAACCAAATCGGCCAGAGGTTTCTTTCCTTTGGTTTAGTTCCTGACCTTAATCTTTAGGCTTTACCACCTGCAGATAATCCTGATTTTTCCCGATCACATAGTGGATCTTATTGGCGATGGTCATGGGAACCATTGATTTCACATCCCCGGGAATAAAGAGTCCGGAGGAAACCGGAGCCATCGGTTTGAAAGTCCCTTTGCCCAAACCAATCAGATAAAGGCCAACACCTGCATCATTTCTTCCAGTCTCCACTTCTGAAGAAAAATCGTTTCCGGCAACCAGGATATCGGGGATACCATCCTTATTAAAATCCTGAACTTCAATGGCATTTATCGGAAAAAGCTGAGCCTCTCCCGGTAAATACAATTCCTCAAAATTTTCATCTCCAGCGTTCCTAAAAACCGAACTAACCAAATTTGTAGCAGAAAAATGAGATGCAGTTTTTAATTGCTGAGGAGTAAAGATATCCTCAATGGTCGCATTGGCGAAGGAACTGTATCGAAGAAATTTCTTTCGCAGATAGGGCATTTGGTCAAGAACGTTGTCCCGAAGACCAATGGGATAGCTTTTGTCCCGTACGAAAAGGCTGATCATGCAATCTGTACTACCATTGTTATCGAAATCGCTGACGACCATGGAAATGGGCCTGTCCTTTGAACCCCTGTAGCGGGAATTTAAACCCATGTTCCCAGCCACCAGATCTGTTTTTCCGTCCTTATCCACATCGGCGGCGACCAACTTATTCCACCAACCATGACTATTGGCCATGTTTTTAGGCTCGGGTCGCAAAACACCTTTCTCATTGTAAAAAATGGAAACGGGCATCCATTCTCCGGCGATGGCCAAATCGAACCAGCCGTCCCCGTTAAAATCACCGAAGGTGGCAGAGGTGACCATACCAATCGTAGAAAGGGCAGGACAGGATCTTATCTCTTCCAATGAATCTGCCTTAACCGTAAACAGAAAACTTTTAGGGCTTCGTCCATAGTGGCCCGGCACAACTCTGCCTCCGACAAAAACCTCAGGATTTCCGTCGTTATTCAAATCCGATACTGCAATGGAATTGGATGAGGTAAAATGTCTTCCAGAATACTTGCCTGATTTAAAATTCCCCTTACCGTCATTTATATAAATCCGTATCGGATACTTCAATGGTTGATTTGGATAATCGTTCCCTCCGGTAGTGACGATGAGGTCTTTGTCACCATCTTTGTCAATATCCAACAGGGCCACAGCACCGTCTTCAAACTTTTTGTCGGCCTCAAGGGCTGGCTGCACAGAAACAACAAAGGTTGAATCGGGTTTTTGAAAGTAAACAAGGGCAGGAATGTCTTTGGCTCCTCCTACAAACAAGTCATCGAGTTTATCTCCATTCAAATCGCCTACCCCGAGGCATGGACCAAACTGAGAACACCGATGGGGAAGCAAGGGTTCCAGTTTAAAGTCGATGTATTCATTCTCCTTGTGTAAATGCTTAAGCTTTATGGTCGAGGTTACATCCTCAAAAACCGGTTGACCTGGTTCGGTCTTTTGATCTGTTGCAATTGCTTCAGAATAATTTACCGTAATGGGTTTTCCTGAAGCAACCTTTTTGAAGGTTTGTGTTTTCCCATCTGGCCAGGTAACTGCGACTTTTGCTTCCAGATTCTTCCCAATTCCTATGATCTGGTTTTTATCATGACTGGAAATATAGCCTTTCATGGGGTTGACAACCGTGGTGGTTGTAAGGCCATCCGGGGTCGAAACCTGAATTTTCAGTCCGATCCCATTGATGTTGGCCGGAGGTCCATTGACCTGAAATCGAAGTGCGTTTCCCTTTCCGGTTTCAATGGAATTGTTTTTATAAATGAAGGCATAGTCGTTGGTATTGTTGACCACAATTTCGAGATCGCCATCCAGGTCAAGGTCCCCATAAGCTGCCCCGAAACTCCAGGCAAACTGTTCCAATCCGGCCTCTTTGTTTTCTTTCCGAAACTGAAGGTTTCCGTAGTTTTTGTAGTAATGCTTCTGTATCCGTACCGTGGGAATGGCTGAAAGGAGCTTTAGGATGTCCTCTGAGTTTTTGGATTTTACCAGCGCTTTTTTGATCGAATCCATTTTAAACCTGACATAATCCAGGTCATGGATATCCCTGGGCATGCCATTGGCGATGTAAACATCCTTGAGGCCATCGTTGTCAAAATCATTGATCAGGACCGCCCAGCTCCAATCGGTGAAAGCCATCCCGGTATAGTAACTCATATCAGAATAGGTGCTGTTCCCATTGTTGATCTGAACCACATTTTTCAGGTACTGATACCCAAATCCGTACTTAACCTGCTTGTTGAACTGGTCGTAATTGCTCGGTCGCATCAGTTGTTTCCGCCTTCGGTTATCGGTCGGAAGCATATCGGTTACAATCAGATCGCTATGCCCGTCATTGTTCAAATCGGCATAATCTGTGCCCATACTGAAGTAAGCCCCGTGTTTGAAATGCTGATCAAACTGATTTTCGAATTTTCCTCCACCTTGGTTAATGAACAAATAATCAGGCTCTAAAAAATCATTGGCAAGGTAAATATCTGTTTTCCCGTCGTTATTGAAATCCTGCAGAAGCGCACTTAAACCAAAGGAACGGGTCCGGAGGCCGGCGGAATAGGTTTTATCTACAAACTTTCCGTTTACATTTTCATAGTACCGGCTGGATTCGCCCCGAAGGGAAGTATCCTTGGCCGCCACCAATACGTTAGACTTATTGTATGTCAGGTGAATG
>JBIPNA010000044.1:0-14484 GCA_044375665.1 Catalimonadaceae bacterium | reverse complement strand
ACATGGTTGTTTCCCCGGAAAGAAAAAGAAACATTGGAAACCCCACCGCTCACATGGGCGTGAGGAAGGTTTTCACGTACCCATTTTGTGGCCTGAAAAAAAGATACGGCATTGTCACGATGCTCTTCTATTCCTGTTCCAACAGGGAAAATATTCAGATCAAAAATTAAATCTTCAGGTGGAAAACCAACGGTCTCAGTCAGGATTTTATAACTACGGGCAGCTATCTCAATCCTTCTTGCCGTGTTATCTGCCTGACCAAGTTCATCGAAAGCCATAATAATGACCGCGGCTCCATAATTTCTAATGGTCGTAGCTTGCCTGATAAACTCCTCCTCCCCTCCTTTCAGGGAAATAGAATTAACAATGGATTTGCCCTGAACGCATTTCAATCCTGCTTCTATGATTTCCCATTTGGATGAATCGATCATCACCGGAATTCTTGAAATCTCTGGCTCAGAGGCCATGAGATTCAGAAATGTTGTCATTGCCTGAACACCATCAAGCATCCCTTCGTCCATATTCACATCGATCACCTGGGCACCACCACGAACCTGGTCAAGAGCGACTTCAAGGGCTTGCTCGTATTTATCTTCCTTAACCAGTTTTAAAAATCGGGCTGACCCTGTCACATTGGTGCGCTCACCCACATTTACAAAGTTGATTTCCGGAGTCAGGACAAGTGGCTCGAGTCCGCTGAGACGCATGTACCGGGGAATCTCTTTTTTAGGTCTGGGTTGGTATCTGTCTGCCAGTTCGGCCATCCGACGGATATGACCCGGAGTGGTTCCGCAACAACCACCCAAAATATTCACCAGGCCTTCTTTCAAAAACTCCTCCACCTGTTCACCCATGAATTCAGGCGTTTCATCGTATTGGCCAAATTCATTGGGAAGGCCTGCATTGGGATAAACGGATATATGGCAGGAGGCCACCCGATCCAACTCTTCCAGATAAGGCTTCATGGCCCGGGCACCCAGTGCACAATTCAGCCCCACCGAAAGTAAGGGGATATGGGAAATAGAATTGTAAAATGCCTCTGTAGTCTGGCCTGTAAGCGTTCTTCCCGATTGATCTGTAATGGTACCAGAAACCATAAGAGGAACCCTTTTCCCATAGGTATCCATGAAATTGTGGGCGGCAAAAAGGGCTGCTTTACAATTAAGGGTATCAAAGACAGTCTCAATTAACAGAAGGTCCACACCTCCATCGAGCAGACCACGGACTTGTTCAGAATAAGCCTCCACCAGTTGATCAAAGGTAATGGCCCTGTATCCGGGATTGTTCACATCGGGTGAAATGGAAGCAGTCCGGTTGGTTGGGCCCATTGCGCCTGCCACAAAGCGTGGTTTGGAGGGATCTCTGCTCGTAATTTCATCTGCAGCTTTTTTTGCAATTCTGGCTGCCTCAAAATTCAACTCATAAACCAACTCCTCCATTTTGTAGTCGGCCATGGCAATGGAAGTACAGGAAAAGGTGTTGGTCTCAATTATATCGGCCCCTGCATCAAGGTATTCCTTGTGGATGGCTTCAATTACGTCGGGACGGGTAAGGGTAAGCAAGTCATTGTTTCCCTGAAGATCTCCCTGCCAATCGGCAAACCGTTCACCTCTGAAATCTTTTTCGTTCAACTTGTATCGTTGAATCATGGTTCCCATAGCGCCATCCAGGATGAGGATGCGCTTCCGGAGAATGTTTTCTATCATGTATGTATTGAAAGCCTTAGGCGATTTTACGTTTGGTGCTTCGCCAGAAGGATGTGAGATTGAACTCCATACTCTTATCTTTCTCTGTGTTGCAGAGTGGAAAGTGGCACCGCATGCTATTGCATTGGTTGCCAAGACGTCTTCGGGTCCAGTCCCTCAGTCTTTCTGGATAAGCTGTGCAAAGAAAATGCCCATTACTCCGGAATCCAAATATCCCGGCAAAATCCATGTTTCGCATGAGCGCTATTTTACCCTTCCGGCCAATGTTCGTATTTCAATGTCCTCCACATTTAAGCCCTGAAGCTGGGGTAGTTCCATTTCAACCGGCTTTCCGGGAAAAAGATCAAAGAAGTTCTCATTAAATTGTACGTCTCCTTTTTTGGTACTTAGCTGAACATACCTGGCAAGTTGGGCACTCTCCAGCCTAAGCCGCTTTCCACCCGGACCCGTGATCAACTGTTTTTTGATTTGAGGTGAAGGAAGTTTCTGATCCTTCGGCAATGCCGGATACCAAACAACATCTGGCAGGTTTTTTCCGCCTTTCACAAAAGTCCTGACATATAAATAACTATTGGAAGAATCAGGTTGGCTGGCTTTTGAATTAGCCAGACTGAAATTCCACGAAGCCACTTTTCCTGGTTCAACAATGCCTTTCAAGGGAGCGGGGCAACTGCCATTTGCCAGGATGTTGCCCTGAAAATCCCTCCATTCCCAATCAAATTTCTCAATGGCAATCTGGGAAAGGGTCTCATTCAAAACCTGAATCCGAAGACTATCACCATTCATTTGGGCCAGGGTTTTTTGAGCCAGATTTGCATTTCTCACAAAATAATGGACTGCCTTCCAATTCCCGTAATAATCAATTGAACTCCAGGAGGCCGCTGGCCAGCAATCATTTAATTGCCAATACAAGGTTCCCATACAATATGGGGCCCGGCTCCGGTGCGTCTCAATGGCAAACCGCATAGCTTCTGCCTGCTGCAACTGGCTCAAATAAATAAACTCCCCGAAATCAGCTGGTGGCTTATAAAAATCTTTTAAAAACCTGCGAATCTTCTCGTTTCCATTCGGGTGTTTCTGGTGTACATCCATCACATCAGAATCTTCATCCCAATCCTTCTCCACCGAAAATCTGCGGATGGTTTCCATTGGCGGAAACGATTGGTATCCATACTCCGACTGGAATCTGGAAACGGACTTCGCGTACTTTCGATAGTCTCCTGTTCCAAACCAGACATTCCAGTCGTGCATATCCCCAAATCCTCTGGTGTCAGGCATAATGGCATCGTCATTGGCCGAAGGTGAGCTTCGTGTGTAAAACCGACCAGGATCTTCCTCTTTAATAATTTGAGGAATAAACTGATGAAAAAGCCTTTTGTAATCGTTCAGAATCTGCAGGGAATCGGCAGGCGCATAAGGAAGTCCTCCCCGAATCCATCGTTTAAACCAACCGGTTTCATTTTCATTGTTGCCACACCAAAGTGCAAGACTTGGGTGGTTTTGCAGCCGGCGAATGTTATCCCTGATTTCAGATTCCACACTTGAAAAAAAATCGACAGAGCCGGGATACATGGTGCAGGCAAACATAAAATCCTGCCAAACCAAAATTCCGAGGGAATCGCAGATTTCGTAGAAAGCATCATCTTCATAAATTCCCCCACCCCATACCCTGAGCATGTTCATGTGGGCGTCCCGGGCTGCCACCAGTGTTTTTTGATGCCGCTGACGGTTAACTGATGGCAAAAAATTATCCTGTGGAATATAATTGGCTCCTTTCATGAAAACCGGAATTCCATTCAGACGGGCATAAAAAGACTTTCCACCGGCATCTTTTTCATGGATCCACTCCAGGGTTCGTATTCCAAAAGAAAAAACCTCCTGATCCAGTAATTTATCATTGCGGGACAAGACAACCTTCACAGGATACAAGTGTGGGGTTCCAAGGCCATTGGTCCACCATAATTTTGGCCTGGGAACCTCAAAACCAAATTCCACCTGGCCAGCCTTACCTGAAAAATCTACTGGAACAATCTGGTTCTGAGTTCCGAAAGAAATGGCCAGTACATACTTTCCAGCCTGACCCGCTGGCAGAAAGACCTTACCCTTTATGGTTGCCGTTTTTGAATTTGCAACTTGTGTTTCCATCCGGATGCGATCGATTTTCAGATCCGACCATGCTTCCAGAAAAACGGGTCGCCAGATACCGGAAGTAACAAAACGGGGACCCCAGTCCCAACCATAATGATATCCTGCCTTTCTGGTAAAAGGACTTAACCGAATTGGCATAGCGTCATTTGCGGCAGGCAGATTGAAAGGGGATGCCAGATAAGCTGGCAAAGCCGAGCGAAGCGGGGAGAAAAAAATAACCCTTAATTGATTTTTGCCCGGCTTAAGGTATGGTTTGACATCGATCCTATGGGATAGAAACATGTTGCTGGATTCCAGCACTTTAGTTTCATTGAAAAACACCTGAGCATAGGTATCGAGTCCCTTAAAACAAAGTTCAAGGTGTTGTTCTCTGGCCAGGTCTTCAGAAATTTCGAAGGTAGATCTGTATTCCCAATCCAGATTGCTAATCCATTGCAACCACTTTTCATTGTCCCGAAAAAACGGATCACCGATCACCTTTTGGGCAAGAAGATCGGTATGAATGGTACCGGGAACCTTCGCTGGCCGCCAATTTTGATTGCGAAGTTCTTTGAATTCCCAGTTTAATGATCCCAAATCAAGCTGTTTTGTTTGTGCGTTTAGCCTGAGCAGAGCACAAAACAAAATCAGGATAAAAGACAGGCCTCCTGTTTTCAGTTTTCTGAAAATAAAGGTAAAAGCAAAAAGACTGGAAAAAGGTAGTTGGTGCGGCATACAAAAAAAACGGCTGCAACTTAGCAGCCGTTTCGAAACAGGGGGTCGACAATAGTTAGCGATTCTTGTCCAATTCAAGTCGGACTTTATCCATTATACGCTGGGTTAAGCTTTCGCCAGGGTCCTGAACCAATTTTGGCATGGCCTCATCCAGCATTTCCAGGGTTTGAGCGAACTCAGCCAACTCTGGATTTTCTTCTATGGCCACATTCAGGAGCTTCGACTCTTCTTCGGTCAATTCTCCGGTTTTTGATTTTAAGACATCACTTGGGGTAAAGGTTTGAATCATAACTTTTTTCTTTAAGAACAAGGTGTTTTCGTAAATTAATGACTCCGTTGCGGACGTAACCGAGGCATGTATTGATGTTGATGTTGGTTAGTTCAGAGATTTCTTTGAAGGACATTTTCCCGAAATATCGAAGAATAATGAGTTCCTGCTGAATCTGAGGCAATTTGCTGATGGCATGTCTAAGTGCAGCATTGGCTTCCATTTTCTCAACGCCCACTAACGCATCTTCCTGAGGAATATTTAGAAAAGAGAAAATATCTTTTCCATCGGAAGTTGTAATTTTTGGTCTGCGTTTAAGCTCCCTCATGTGGTCAATGGCCAGGTTGTGGGCCAGACGCAACAAATAAGGCAGAAGTTTGCCCTGGTCGTTGTATCGGTTTTCTCTGAAAACGGTCAGAAATTTTAGGAAGGTGTCCTGCACAATATCAGAAGCAATATCTGAATCACGCACGATAATCATCGCAGTTGAATAAATGCGGGATTGGTGGCGCCGAACAAGCGTTTCGAACGCTTTTTCATTTCCTGAACCAAAAGATTCCAATAATTGGGAATCAGAAACAGCATGAAGGATTTTCATTGAATTTTACGTCTAAGTAACGTAAAGGTTCAACCATAAGTGTACTTGAAAAAGTAGCGCTGTTTCGGTAGGTATGCGGTGTTTAGAAATAAAAAGTCTGGTGATCCCGAAGAGAGTCGAACTCCTAACCTTCTGATCCGTAGTCAGATGCTCTATCCAATTAAGCTACGGGACCATTGCTTTCGCCTGACAAAGGTATAAAAATTCCTTTCCAGACAAGTCGGGATCAAAAAAAAATCGAAATGGAATGTAGGTTTTCTTTCAGATGGTTCGCAAAAACTGTGCAAAACCAGATCAATTTTGAGTTTGTCCCCGAAACGACTTCTGATTGAGAAAATCTCTTTCGGATCCGGGGTACTCCTTTACATTTGCCCCTTTCTGTTTCTTTCCAACATGGAACATTCGTCCCACCAGCACAAAACCAACGTTGCTGGTTTGCTGGTTGCCCTGGGGATTATTTATGGTGACATTGGCACCTCTCCTCTGTATGTATTAAAAGCCATTCTGGGTGATAAACTGGTTTCTGAAGAATTGGTCCTGGGAAGCCTTTCATGCATCATCTGGACCCTTACTTTGCTCACAACAGTGAAATATGTGGCCATCACCCTGAATGCCGACAACAATGGCGAAGGAGGCATTTTTTCACTGTATGCCCTCGTGCGGCGGTTTCGACCCACATTGATTCTGCCGGCAATTCTGGGTGGCGCTGCATTACTGGCAGATGGGATGATTACCCCACCCATTTCAGTGTCTTCGGCAATAGAAGGTTTGCTTCTTCTAAATCCCAATATTCCTACCATCCCCATTGTGGTCACCATCATCACCCTGCTCTTTTTGTTACAAAGGGTCGGTACGTCAGTGGTGGGCAAGACTTTCGGACCGGTCATGCTGGTTTGGTTTGGAATGCTGGGATTTTTCGGGGCAGTCTGGGCGGTTCAAAACCCCATGGTTCTTAAGGCATTAAACCCATGGTATGCCTACAATCTGCTGGTCAATTTTGAAAATGGGTTTTGGTTTCTGGGTGCAGTATTCTTATGCACCACAGGGGCGGAAGCACTGTATTCGGACCTGGGGCATTGCGGAAAAAACAATATCCGCCTCAGTTGGTCTTTTGTAAAAATCTGCCTGGTATTGAATTATCTCGGCCAGGGTGCCTGGGTTCTGAATCTCAAAAACAACCAACATTTTGACAGGGACCTGAACCCGTTTTTTCAGATGATGCCTCATTGGTTTTTACCTGCAGGTATCATTATCGCCTCTCTTGCTGCCATTATTGCATCCCAGGCATTGATATCCGGTTCATTCACCCTGATTTCTGAAGCCATCCGGTTAAATGTCTGGCCTAAAGTAAAAATCAAATTCCCTTCCGATCTCAAAGGGCAATTATACGTCCCCAGTGCAAACTGGATCCTGCTGGCTGGCTGTCTTGGAGTGGTTTTCTTTTTTAAAGAATCCAGTGCCATGGAAGCTGCATACGGTTTGGCCATCACTCTGGCCATGTTGATGACAACCTTCCTGCTTAGCCAGTACCTGGTTTTAAAACGGGTAAATAAGGTTTGGATTGTGCTTTTGCTGCTTGTCTATTTATCCCTTGAAATATCTTTTTTCATTGCCAATATCGTCAAGTTTACACATGGCGGTTGGGTGTCTCTGGTGATTTGCATCGTGATTATTGTGATTATGTACATCTGGTTTAAAGGACGGAAAATTAAAAACCGGTACATCACTTTTACCCATATCAACGACCATATCAACATGCTGAAGGAGCTTTCCCGTGATTCTTCAGTTCCTAAATTTGCTACCCATCTTGTATATCTCACCTCTGCAGATACAAGAGACGAAATCGAGTCAAAAATTATGTACTCGATTTTTCAGAAGCAGCCTAAAAGAGCGGATATTTATTGGTTTATCCATATTCACGTTGAAGATCAGCCATATACACTGGATTACAAGGTGGATATCCTCGCGGACAACGATGTGATCAAAGTCGAATTCAGACTTGGATTTCGAGTGGATCAAAAAATCAATCTTTACTTTCGAAAGGTGGTTGAAGAGCTGGTTGCAGCAGGTGAAATTGATATAACTTCCCGTTATGCTTCACTGGCTGAGAAAAACATCACAGGAGATTTTCGATTTATTGTGATTAAAAGGCATTTGAGTTATGAAAACGAATTGCCTTTTGTGGAAAATCTGATCATGGATGGGTACTTTTTGCTTGATGCCTTTAGCTTACCTGAAGACAAAGCATTCGGTCTGGATACCAGTTCAATGACCATTGAAAAGGTTCCTTTGGTCATAGCACCACCAAAAGATACCCGATTAAAAAGGGTGTACAGTTAACCAACTGAACAGCAGATCCTTCCGAACCAAATTCAATAAAAAATCTACGCTTCCGTGAAATGGTTTTTTGTATTTCTGCTTTCTGTTTTAATTGTCCTGGTGGCAGCTTCTTTGTACATCTACGACATTAAATATGCCAATTTTGAACCAGTAGATCCACATGACCATGCTATCCCCAAATATGAAAACCTGATTGTGGATATGCGCCATTCTTTTTTGGGACACGATCCCGAACAGGTGGTTTGCTTCAGAGAATCGCACCGGAATTTTTACCTCTTTACTTTTACCCTTTTGTCCTGCATTATTGGCCTGGCAGGTCATGGACTGTGGATGCAAAAACGAAGCAACCGAAGATTAGAGGAAAAAAACAAGGAAATCTCAACCCAGAAACAGCTACTGGAAGATGCCAACAGATATGTAGGCTCCAGCATTCGCTATGCTTCTCTGATTCAAAACGCCTTCCTGCCGAAAGTTCAGGATGTTGGACTTCGGTTTCCCGGGCACCAGCTTTTCTATCAACCGAAAGACATCGTCAGCGGAGACTTTTTCTATTTGCATCATGTGGAAAATACTACAGTGGTGGCGGTTGGAGATTGTACCGGACACGGGGTGCCTGCGGCATTTCTTACGCTTAGTTCCATCAGCCAGTTGGAAAACCTGGCTCCTGCCCATTTAGATAGTCCTTCGGATCTGCTGAATGCCCTCCAGAATTCATTTCAGGAAAAAATCGGCAATCCTGATATACAGTTTGGATTGGAACTGGCTGTTCTGATTATTAACTACGACAGAAAAGAAGCCCTTTATTCTGGTGCAAGACAAGCACTTTACCGGGTTAGAAACGGAGAAATGGAAGAGTGGAAAGGATCCAGAAAAGGAATAGGTGAAGTAAAAGGACTGGAAAATGTTGATTTTGAAACCACTTGCATCCCCTTTCAGGAAGGCGATTGGTTTTTCATGTATACCGATGGGTTGTCCGATCAGTTTGGTGGAGAGCCCGCCCGGAAAGCCGGCAGAAAACGGGTTTCCGACTGGATTGTCAAAAGTTTATCTGGGCTCTCTGAAGATTCTGTTCAGAAACAGTTTGAAAAATGGAAAGGGACCGAAGCTCAGACTGACGATGTTTGCTATTTAAGTATACCGCTTAAGACAGTCAAAGACTGATCAATTGTCATTCTTTTCAATTTTCACCTTCGGATACCTGCTCTTGATGGAAGCCATCTCCGAAATAATTGTAGCATTTTCAGGGGATAACTCGCTTGCATGGTGCATCAGATTGTAGGCCTTATCCGCAAATTCTTCGGCATCAAAAGCCTCTGAATTTTTGGCTTTTCTGATCAGATAGGCTGCATATTCTGAATTGATTTCTACTTCGTGAGGATCAGATTTGTGAAGTGCCTTAAAAAGGGCATCTGCTTTTTTCAGATCTCCTTTTTTCTCATAGACCAGCGCTTTGGTCAGCACCAGATTGGAATTGTAACCCAACCAGGCATCAAAAGGCTTAATCTGGGCCATGGCTTTCTTTAATTGATCCGTTTGAAGATAATGTCTGGTCAATGCACAATTGAGAGGAATATTGGCTGATTTCTTCTCAATTCCCTGCAAAAGAATTTTTTGGACTTCTTCCATTTTGCCTGTGGAACGGAACAGGTCGGCAAGCTCCAGAAAGACCTGAGGTTCATCCCATCCCATTTTGATCAGGGTAGAATACTCCTTTTCAGCCAGATCTTCCTTTCCCGATTTCCGGTAGGCCACAGCCTTGTAAAACCGGATCCATTGCCATGATATCCCGATATTTTTCCAGGCTGCATCCACCTGATTTTGAGCTTTTCCACAGTGCTTGTATGCTTCAAGACATTCCTGGAAATACTGAACAGCTTTCTCTGCATCCAGGGGAGAATCGAATCGTTGACTTGCCAGAAGTGCTTGTTTTCCCAAATCAGCAAGAACCTGGGTAATGGCTGCCAGACCGTTAGATGTACTTCCGGCAAACATGCCTTCCACATCATTTTCAGATGCTTTGCCCAATGCCTGGGCAAGTTCTATGTGCAAATCCAATTCCTTATATTTTTCTCTAAGCTCGGCATCATCAATGATGGCCTGCAAAGCCGTTGCCTTGTTCATCCAGTTTGAAGCCTTCCTGCCTGTAGAATCTTGTTTACACAAGGCATTTGCTGCTTTAAAAAGGCTATCGGTACGTTGGCGAAATTGCTGGAAATCCTGCCCTACCTGGGCATTTACCCCGGTACTGGTAAAAAAAAGCAATAACCCGAAGGCATGAATTGTTTTTACCCAACTGCACAATCTAATTTGCATATTCAATTCTGAATGGATTTTCAAATCAAACCAAGGTAAAGGGTTGTGGGAAGGTATTTTCTGGAGATTTCTTACAACGGTGCCAATTACAGCGGTTGGCAAAAGCAGCAAAACTCAAATTCTGTTCAGGCAGTTCTGGAAGAAACGGGAAAGCATATCTTCCGGCAGGAAATACAGATCGCAGGAAGTAGCCGGACCGATGCAGGGGTACATGCCATTCGGCAGGTGGCTCAGTTTGATCTGGAGTACAGCGGGCCGCTGGAAGACCACCTTTTTCGTTGGAACATGGCATTGCCGGCAGATATTGCCATCCGGGCCATCCGGGCTGTCAAACCAGATGCGCAATGCCGGCATGAGGCCCTTTTTCGCCGGTACAGGTATTGTATCTCGCGGAAAAAATCTCCTTTTGCACAAGGCAGGTCTATGTACTGGTATGGCAAACTGGAGGTGGAAGCGATGCAATCCTGTGCCAGCCTTTTACTGCAACACAAAGACTTTGAAGCCTTTTCCAAAATTCATACCCAGGTAAAGCATTTTGAATGTCAGGTGGAAAGCGCCAACTGGATTTCAGAAGACGATTTTTTGTTTTTCGAGATTCAGGCCAACCGGTTCCTTAGAGGAATGGTCCGGGGTTTGGTCGGAACCATGATGGAAGTTGGAAAAGGTCAGAAAACAATCCAGGATTTTCAACGCATTCTGGAAAGTAAAAACCGAAGAAACGCCGGAGAAAATGCCCTGGCATCCGGTTTGTTTTTGATGGAGGTAGGGTATCCGGCAGAAATTTATCTGGACAGCCTCCCTCCTATTTCCGGAGAAACGAAATTGTTTTTGTTTCCTGACGCGTCCTGATTTGAACCCAATATAAACCGGGCCTGAAAGAATCCAGGTCCAGATTGTATGCTTTTCCGACTCCTTTTACAGCGGTTAAAACCCGGCCGTCGGATCCGAAAATCCGAATTTCTTGAAGGTCATCCACTATGCTGCTTATCTGAATAAAATGCTCTGCGGGATTTGGGAAAACCAGAAAATCAGACTGTTGGTTCAAGGTTTTAGATATGCCTGTGACGGTGCAGATGGTTTGAACCAACAGGTTGTTTTCGCTGCTATTGACATCATCAATAGTGGAAACGCTGCCACCGTCCTCCACTGAAATTCCTGCAGAATCAAGAGCAGCAAGGGTTGAAGTTCCAATGGTTATGGGTCCGGCACCGCAGGACTGGGAGAAATCTGCAATCGGGAGTTTGGCTGAAATTCCACTCCCATTTTGGGTATTGCCGTAGGCATATGAAAACCCATTTGCCACCAAAAAGTCACCGGAAGTTGTAATTCCTGTGAAAGTTGTGGTTGAGGTATCGTTTCCACCGGTAAACTGGGCTGCTGCTTCCACATTGCCGGTATTGGAAAGCCGGGCCACAAATCCATTTCTTGGCGCATTTTCCGCCCCGGATTTATCCGTAAATCCCGCTACGAGGTAGTTTCCCCAGGGACTGATGGCCATATCCCAGATTCTATCCCCAAAATTTGTACCAAAGAGTTTGGCCCAAAGGTGGTTACCCGAAGCAGAGACTTTCCCGATCAAATTCTGATTGGCTCCGGAAGTGGTCGAAACACCTGCATAGACAATCCCACCATCGGCATCTTTTTCAAAATCATAAATAATTTGAGAGTTGTTCATTTTCAGCCATTTAGACCAAATTACCTGACCATTGCCCTGAATTTTTACAAACCAGGGATCAAAAATGGAAGTTCCGGATGTTACCCAGGTGTATCCGCAAAGAATGATTTCATCAGCCGAAACAAGGAAAGCATCGATAAAATAATTATAGGTCCCTTTGGCGAAAGCTTTTGACCAAACCACCTCACCATCCGGATTGAGCCTTACGGCAAAAGCATTTCGTAGATTCGGACCAAAACTGTATGTAGTACCGGTTATCAGAAAATCTCCTCCAGGCAACTGGGTTGCATTGAACCCTTCGTCATCGTCGGAGCCCCCATAAGCTTTTACCCAGATAACATTCCCCTGGCTGTCGCAACGAATAATCAATGCATCAGATGGTTCCGTACCAACGAGAGAGGCAGTCCAGCCGACAAGGACAAATCCACCATCAGAGGTAATGCAAAAATTTTTGAGAACATCAAGCTGCTCAATCTCAATGGTTTTTTGCCAGATTATGGTACCATCCGAATTGGTCTTGGTAAGGGAAACATTGGCATCCGCACCCTCATCCGCCTGCCCGGCATGGATCAGGCTGCCATCCGGCAAAGCTTTAATTTTAACAAACTCACGGATGGAGGAATCGGTGGATGTGGCATCGCCTTTATAGATTTTCAGCCCACATTCAGGACTTATCTGAGCCTTTGAGTCTAAAGATTGAAACAGGATCAGGAGGAAAACCAAACCAAATTTCCAGAATTTCATAAAGTCTCGATGGTGAAATTATGGTTGGTAAAAATGCATGTATCCGCTGCAATCGTCAGGCTTTCCCGAACCATTTCTTCGGCAGTAAGATGGGCTGCATGTCTTTTTAGGGCATAAGCGGCTGATTGGGCATACATGCTGCCAGATCCTATGGCAGCAATCCCAAAATCTGGCTCCAAAACATCACCGGTTCCGGAAATAATCAACAGTTCATCCTTGTCTGCGCAAATAAGCATTGCTTCAAGGCGGCGGAGATAGCGATCGGTACGCCAATCTTTGGCCAGTTCTATGGCGGCTCTTTTCAGTTGACCCCGATATTGATCCAGTTTCTGATCAAACCGCTCCATCAATGCAAATGCATCGGCGGTACTCCCGGCAAATCCAGCGATAACCGTGTTGTTATGCAACAGTCTGATTTTACGGACATTGCTTTTTGCAACGGTATTGTTCATCGTGGCCTGCCCATCAGCCCCAATGCAAATCTGACCATTGTGCATGATTCCCAGGACAGTAGTTGCATGAATTTTCGGCATTACATTATTCATACGGCAAAGGTGAAAAAAAGGCTGTCAAACCTTAAATAAATTGCAGAACCACAGTTTAACCTTCCTCGGGTTCGCGGATATTCACCATGATTTTATCAATCCGGTTTCCATCCATGTCTACGACTTCAAAATCGTAGTTCTTCCAGGCAAATCGGTCACCCGTAGAGGGAATTTGCTTTGACAAATGCAGAATAAAACCTGCAAGTGAGTGGAAGCCGGTTCGATCTTCTGGACTGACCTCTGCAATTTCAAAGTATTGAAGGAATTCTTCGAAAGGCAGCAGGGCATCAATCAGATACGAATTTTCATCCCTCTGAACAATAGAAGTTTCATTTTCCTCATCCGGCACATCGTGCTCAGCAATAATGGATTCAAACAAATCGGATTGAGTAAGAACGCCCTGTACAGAACCATACTCGTCTACCACAACCGCAATTTTTGTTTTACTGGCCTTAAACTCCTCGAGGGCTGTTAATGCCTTCATGTTTTCCGGAATCACCCTTACCTGATCCACCAGTTGCCTTAAAGGCTGGACGGGATCTGTCTGCAGGGAAACAAGGTATTTTTTAGAACTTAAAACCCCAACCAGCCGATCAATTTCATCGTCACAAACAGGAAACAATGAATGATTGGAAGCCATTATTTTCTCCAGAATTTCCTTCGGGCTTTCATTCACATCGAGCCACTCCACTTCAATCCTGTTGGTCATGATGGAAGCAACACTGCGGTCTCCCAAACGCAACACCCGCTCCATCATATCCTGTTCCATTTCAGCAATGGTACCAGAATTCGTTCCCTGGGCAATTATTTCCTTCACTTCTTCTTCTGTGACCTGCGCGTCATCTTCTTTGGTTTTATAACCAACCATTCTCAGTAAACCAGACGTGACGCCTGAAAACAGCCATAAAAAAGGATAAAGAAGTCCCTGAAGGGTGGCAATTAATGGTGAAAGAAGGGAGGCTGTTTTTTCAGGGTTCCTTTGCCCCAGGTGCTGGGGAAAACTTTCACCAAAAACAAAATAGGCAAATGAGAAAGCAAACAGCAGCAGGGCAAACGAAAGAAAATGGGCAATTTCCGGGACGATACCCTGACTTGAGATCCAATTCTGAACATCTACCTGTATCCCTGAACCCAGGACAAGTCCGGCAAGTAAAATCGAAAATCCCATGAGCATCCGCACCATCGACTGCATCTGGGGAATTTTGCCAAGCAGCCCGAGTGCTCTCCTGGGACCTGAACCTCCCTTTCGGGCAAGATTTTCAAGGCGGCTTCTTCGTGAATTCTGAAAAGCACTTTCGGTAAACGAAAGCATGCCATTCAACAAAACCAGACTTAGGACAAAAAGTATATCATTTGCCATAAGCCACACCAGGAAAGGATTGAGATTTTAAAAAATTCAACCTGTTCCCGGGGGGAGGTTGGTCAGAGTTACT
>JBIPNA010000347.1:0-3854 GCA_044375665.1 Catalimonadaceae bacterium | reverse complement strand
AGTATCCCGGAAACAATTCTCCACCGGACCAGCGCCGATTTTGTGGAACGGGTCCGAAGGAATTGCCAGCTCAGGATCGGGATCACAACCAGGAGCAAGGCGGTACACGCCACAATGAGCGAAAGATTGGCCGCAGGCCAGTGAAGTGTTTTGAAAAGGATATACAAGGTTTGACCAAAAGCAGCTACGAAAGCCGCTCCATAAAGCAATTTGTTCATACGACAATGGAAAGAAAAGTGTAAATACTGAGTAACTTCTTCATCAATCCCACCTAAACCATCGGGATGGAGATCTGAACTGGCCATTTTCATAGCCTGTTCAAAACTCAATCCGTTTTCCATGTACCGGGTGGTAAGGCAGTACATGTGGTCCAGAACATCCTGAAAAAGCCCTCCTCGCCGGAATCCTTCGGCCTGGAGGTGCTTCTCAAGCACGTCAAATTGAAAATCGCTCAACACAGTTATGCCCATTTGCTTTCCGGAGTTTTAAAAACAAGGCTCAAAGTAGACAAAAACTGCTGCAATTCGCTCAGGGCTTGCGCCGAACGGCTTTTCCCGTTTGTGGTCAGGCGATAATAACGCCTCACACGTTTCCCGATAAACTCCTCTTCCACCGTCAGGTGTCCGTCGGCCTCCAATTTGTGCAGTGCCGGATACAGCGACCCTTCGCGGACCAGGAATTTACCCTCCGAACGCTCCTTGATGCATTGGGCAATTTCGTACCCATACATCCGGTCCTTCTCCTCCAGCAACTGAAGAATCAGGGTAGAAAGCGTGCCTTTGATCAATTCCGATTGATTCATTGGACAAACATAAACAAAGATTTTTAATGCATCAAGTTTCGATGCATTAAATGACAACTGGCCATTTCCATGGACAACCGGAGCATTGGGTCTTAATCCATGCCGATTTGGCCGGCATTTCCCGCTATCCACTCCTACTCCTCGGTCCTCCCGCTGGTCGGTCCTGCGGGGTATCCGTTTCTATCGGGGCCGGGGGCGGCAGTTCCACACCGAAACTGTCCCCTCCCGTTTTCAACATTGCAGTGACCCAATCAGAATTTGGCAAAAGTATCTGCCAGATTTTGTTGTTCTGGCTCCATCTTAAGCATTTGGGTTATGCTTTTCTTTGAATCAGGAAGTTGGTAGGTTATGGCATACATATTTTGTGTGAGGGCCACAGCACGTTTTACTGAGATGTCTAGCCTCCACTCTTTTAAGGTATTTTCCAGCTCTTTTAGGACAGCATAGGCACAGAAAGCAATAGAGAGGTGTGCTTTGATTCTGTTTTCGATCCGATGATAGATTGGCCTCACTTTCAGATCTGTTTTTGACATTCTGAATGCATTTTCAATATGGAATAGATGATGGTAGTTTGCCATTACATCCAATCTGGTCATTTTGGTATTGGTCAGATATCCTTTGATTCCCTCCCAGGTCCCGTCCCGATTGAAAGCATCATAATCGATTGTGACGGTTGCTTTCCCCTCCATTTTCAGATATACATTATATCCTTTTTTATTGAGGTGCTCTTTGGTGAGTTTTCCCGCTCTGTAAGCCTTCTCAAGTCTGCTCAATCCTCTTTTTCGGTTGGATGCATCATTTTTAGCTCTGGCTTTTGAGAAACCGATAATCAACCTGTTTCCGTCCTTCCGCTTTAACTCCCTGGGCTTGCTCTCAATTGGTTTACGGCCCAGAATTTGGGTCCTGATCGCCTCAGGTTCATTCTTTAACCTTGCACCAAGTATAAAGCCATATCCGGCCGCCTGGAGTGCATTCACGTTTTCTTTTGAAAGCAGCCCTGCATCGGCGATGACTACAGGCTTTTTTCCAGAAAGACGTTGGGTAAAAGCTTCAAGAATAGGTATAAAGGTATGGCCTTCGAACTGACTTCCCTTAAACATCTGGTAGGCAAGCGGGAGTCCATTTTTCCCCACAAGCAGTCCAACCAGAATTTGTGGATTCTGGTGTTTTCCATCTTTAGAATAGCCAATTTGCCTAAGATCATCTTCGTCGGAGGCTTCAAAATATAAGGTGGTTACATCATAGAACACTGTGCTGAATTCCCCACCCATTAGCGCCTTGGAATGCTCAAATACAACAGACTCTGCATGCTCCTGATTTTGTTTTGAGAACTGGTCGAAAGCGATAAACCTGCATAACCGAAATCGATCTCCCATGGTACCGGTGCATGTAATCCACGGTCTTCAGCTTTGAACCCGGATGGACTATTCTGCAAAGAACCAAATGCCGGAATAGCTCCTGATTTACCTGATTCAATCCGACTTTATCGAACATCTTTCCAATTACAAGCTCAGGGCCAATAACTTGTATCTGTCCATTAGAAAGGGAACCCATAAATGACTCAACTATATGATCAGTTTGAGAAGGGAAAAGAGTCAGTTGGCCAACCGCCATTTTTATCTCAGTTCTTGCCCTTTGAAAAAACACTTCAATTTTATCTGGGTCAGCACTTGTGCCCACAGTTTTTATAACCCGAACACGCCCCTTAACCTTTTCAACAATCTGAATGCTGATGGCTCCTTTGCGACCTGGATTACGTCGGATAAACACCCTCGAAAATAGCCTTGCAGTATCCCATTTTCAAAATAAAATCTTCTAAATAGCTTAATTTCAGAAACTTAAAAATCCGTTTTTTAAGTATGTTGAAAACGGGAAATGGATAACAAAACCAGGCCGCCTACTGTCCGTCTACAAATAATTCTCGGCAGTCCTTCCAACGGGCAATGAGCCAGCGGAGGGCATAGCCCTTCCTTGTTTTTCCGGCGGCTTTCGACTTTTGGCTCCAGCTCATTGAAATTGTACTTCATTGGTCATAAACCACTAAATTGCAACGACGAACGTTTTCAACCGCCGCCTTCGGATAGCCCCAAAACGTTTGCACTAATTTTTATACTCCAAATTTTTCAGAAGAAAATCCATTTTATACATAAAAAAGTTTCAAATGACAACTAAGAACAACATATTGAACACCCTGAAAACTAACAAGCTAAAACTTAAAAAATTTGGTATTCGAAGTGTTGGTCTTTTTGGTTCCTACATTCATGAAGAACAATCAAGTGGAAGTGATATAGATCTATTGATTGATTTTGAACCTGAAAAAGAAAATTTTGACAATTTCATGGCGGTTTATGATCTTTTTGAAAAATTATTCAAAAACGAAAAAGTTGAAGTTGTAACTAAAAATGGATTAAGTCCATATATTGGTCCGAAAATCTTAAATGAAGTTCAGTATGTCTAAAGATCCGAAAGAATATTTAAGACATATTCATGATGAATGTTTGTATATCATTTCTGTTGGTATAAATCTGAATTAGGAAGATTTCTTAGACGATGAAACTCTGAAAAGAGCTATCGTAAGAAGTTTGGAAATTATTGGAGAAGCTACCAAAAAAATTCCTGCTGATGTGAAATTAAAATGGAATACAATCCAATGGAAAAATATGGCAGGAATGAGAGATAGGTTAATTCATGATTACATGGGAGTTAATTATACTATCGTTTGGGATGTGGTGAAAAACAAGATTCCAGACATGAATAAACAGATTTCCGAATTCCTGACAGAATAATAAAAACCAGTACTAAAACAACTCAGGTTTCAATGTGTCCGCAGGGCCATCCATGAAACCGCAGTCCCTCCCTGGCCAGAGCATTTGAGGTTCAGGCCTTGTGTTTTCAGTGTCCTGCTGGCTTGCCCCAATGGCAACACTACCCCAAAAACAGGTTTGGCTTCCGGATCAGGATTCACCTGACTGAAAAATTATGTTTCAAGGAAGCGGAAACTCATTCCTGGCGTAGGGTTCCATTCCGGCCAAAATTGTTTGGGCATGGTTTC
>JBIPNA010000043.1:0-14522 GCA_044375665.1 Catalimonadaceae bacterium | reverse complement strand
ATCGCGGCATGGGCGCTGGATGTACGAGAAACCTCAGGGAGAGGAGATGATTCTTGTTGACAAGGAAAAATTCTACAAAGGCTTTCCCAAAGAGTCTCAGTTTTCTTATTATGATACCGATAAGAAAAAAATAAAAGAGGTTGTTCCATTAAAAAACGGAGATAAGCATGGTGAGTATTGCCTTTTCTCGGAACAGGGCAATCTGGTTTCTGAGGGAGAGTTTGAGTTCAATGTTAAAATCGGGAAATGGACGGAGTACTTTGATACCAACAAGAGGAAAATGAAGCGGCAGTTGCAGTATGCAAAGACCTGGTTGGAAAAAGATTTTAAACCATATACACTTGTTCTCTATGATGAAAAAGGCAAAGTGGTTTATGACAAGGCCACCGAGGACAAGAAAAAACCTGCCGATCGGAAGCCAGATCCTACTTTAGAATTCTGATGGCCTTTTTTACCCGAAAACGCCTCCTCGCAGCTGCTGTTAGCCTTTTATTTATAGGCCTGGTGGTATGGATGGTCTCCATACGACCAAGGGATGCCCTGGCAGGATTGGTTCCTGAACATGCTTCCTGGTATATTGAAGTGGATCGGCCATTTGAAGTACTTAAGAATGTGAGGCGGGGAATTCGGTTTTTTGCTGATCCTGGAAAAACTTTGTTCTCAGATTGGCAGGAAGAGCTGGACCTCGTACAGGAATTATTTGGGAAAGACCAGGGCTTCAGTTCCTTTGTAAAAACCGGTACCATCGGAATCTCAGCCCATGCCATTACAGGTAAAGAATCGGGATACCTTTATTATTTTGGTGTTCCCGGTACGCACCACCCTGAAGTTTTTCAAAAGCTAAAAAAGGCTTATAGCAACCGAAGCCTTTACCTGATAGAAGAAAGGGATTATCTGCGGAAAAAAGTCCTGGAAATAACCTTCAGGAAGTCTGGGCTTCAATTTTCCCTGGTTAGCACCGGTGAAGCACTGGTCGGTTCTTTTTCCGGGTTTCTCGTTGAAGAAGTTGCCAGAAGATCGGGCATTTTGTTCAAGCCGAATTTTGCCAGCCGTTTGCGTAGAGATTCACGGTATACAGCATTTGCTGGAAAACCGGTTCGGTTGTTTCTGAATCTGAAAAATGCACCTGATTTCCTGCAGCACTACATTCAGGGATGGTTTCCGGCACTTCAATCCGGAGCTTTTCTGGGAGAGGGGATCCTTTTGGGATTCGATGGTCCTGAGGGCCTGGATTGGAAATCGGAGGGATTTGTGCTCATGCCCGATGGAGCCGAAAAGTTTAAGAATCCAAATGCTCTTGGAAATGGGTTCGAGAGTTTCATCCCCCAGCCAGCTGTAATCGCTTATCAATTATCGGTTTCATCTATCTTTAGTCGGTTTCGGGGCAAGAAAGAAGGTCAGGAGTCACAGGCAGAGCTCCTTAAACAAGCCCTTGAAGACGAGCTTCTTTTTGGGCTTGCCGAAGGGGATGGTTTAAGAAAATACCAAAGAGTTCTGGTTACCAGGATCCGAAAGAAATCGAAACTGGCGCAATGGTTGGAGGCCACCCAAATGGGAAAGGATACCCTGGAAATTTATCGGGAGCTTTTTAACGGGGTGGTTATACGGCAACATCCTGATCCGGGATTGGCGCAAAGCCTGGGGGGTAGTCTGATGTCTCCCTGGGTTCCTTTGTTTTTGGCCGAAAAAGATGGTTATCTGCTTTTCAGTGATGATGTAGAAATGATCCGGAAATGTCTGGAGTCTTATGCCGTAACCAGCAAAAATCAAGGTTTGTCGGATTTTCGAAACCACCATTTCCGCTTGAAAATTCGGGTTCCGAATACGATGCCTTTGTTGATGGAATCGGCTTCAGGGCCATTAAAAACACAATTTAAAGAATGGCTCCCTCTTTTTCAGACCATTCAGGAAATACGCATGGAGGATTTGGGAGAAGCCGAAAATCCCAGCATTTCCCTCCATATAAAACTGAAGATTCCCTCCGGCCTGCCTGTTGCGTTCCAGGAAACAAAAAAGATTTTTCTCGATTCTGCCATTACCAGCCCCCCATTCAGACTTGAACCCAGAACTTCCTCCTCCTATTTCTGGGCTTTTCAGGACCTGAAGCAGCAGGGACATATTCTGAGTCAGGATCTTTCTTCCCTATGCCGGATTTCCATGGGAGAACGCTGGATTTCCAGGCCTCAGGTAATAGAGTCCTCGAAAGGCAAGGACTTTTCTGTTCTTTATTGCATGCCCCATGCGCTCCGTGCTGCATCGGTTGATGGAAAATGGTTGCCTCAGGTCCAAATTAGGCTGCCCGATTCTCTCGCATCCATTGAGCATGCCCGTCTTGCGGATTATGACCAGAATTTCGATTACCGGGTATTCATCGCCAGCCGATATGGGCCGGTTTTTGCTGCAGTTCCTCAAACAGGCCGTTTCCTGGAAGGCTGGAATCCCAGACCAGGCGCATTTCCGCTTACTTCGGCTCCAAGACATATCCGGATTGGGGAAAGGGATTATATTCTGATGGCTGAGAACAATGGAAGCCTGGTCCTGACCAACCGAAAGGGTGAAATTCAGGAGGGATTTCCTTTTCAGCTGAAAAGCAGATCGGACCAGCCAATATTTGTAGAGCCCGGATTAGGTCCAAAAAATTCCTACTTCTATTGCCTTAGCGAACTCGGGCAAATGGAGAAGGTAAATTTTGAGGGAACTCCCCGCCCTTCCTTTCAAATGTTCAGACCGGAAAAGGATACACGGTTTCAGTTTTGCATTGATCCCAAACAAAAAACATTTGCCATCGCAAGAATTACCGGCAACAAAGTCACCCTTTTTGATCAGGGATACCGGGCATTATTTGAAACGGAGATTGCCTCTTCCCAGGTTTGGGTTCAGTATTTTCAGTTTGGGGCGAGTCAGCGGTTTTTTGCTATTTCTGATTTTGGTAACAAAACCTGCCGTCTTTTTAATGAAACCGGGGTGGTTCTGCATGCATCACCCTTCCAGGTAACTCAACCTGTGGACATTGTCCGTGATTTGGGCCCTGCAAGAAAGTTTAAACTGCTCACCGTTTTTGAAAACCGGGTAAGCCTTTGGGAATTTACGCCTGATTAATGATTTTGAGGCACCGGTTGTTCCCGGATTTTCCACTCCTGGGCTGAGCTGTCATATTGCACCAGATCGTCAGGAAACTCGATCCAGGATTCTTTATCTGAATTCCGGTTGTGGTAATAAGGACGCAAGTCTTCACCATTCACCATTTTTTCAAACAAAATAGCCCCCCGGCTTTCCAGATCCTCCGGTTTCATTTTAAACGTGTGGAAATATTCCTTAAAGCCTTGAATGGCCATATGGTCCGGGCTGGTAAAAAATCCTCCTATCCCGGTTCGTTTTCCGTAAAGTGAGGGTGCAGGCCTTGAAATAAAAAAGAAAAATCCCCCGTTTTTTTCATGCGTATAATGCCATTGGCAGGTTTTTAATTGCTCCTGATAATATGCATCAACTTCCATTGGCCCTGGATTTCCTTCTGGCTTGCGGGCTGTTTTTCTGACAAGTTCCAATTTGATGGACGCCTCCTGGCTTGCCGTAAAATAATCGGAAGGTTTTGTTTTAAAGGCCACCTCTTTACACCCTGAAAAGCCCAGGTGTAAAAGGATAGCCATCCATAAGACGCAAATCCGAAGGCTTATTAAGGGCATTTTTTCCGGGTTTTTCCGGCATGGTTTTATCGAAAACAGCCCAAAGGATAATCTTTTCTTCCAATGCATATTGACGGTCTTTTTCAGAACAATTGAGGTTTCAGGAGCAATACTACAATATGGAAAAATGGCAACCATAGCGAAGCCAGAATTCCTTTGTTTAGCAATCATTCTTATGGTCTGATGAGATTCAAATATTGACCCTGGTTAAGAAAAGAGTTCCAATCCTGACCGGCACAATCTGGTCAGATTTTTTTATTTACCCACAACCTATTGTATTTCTATTGGTTGGATGAAAAACTGGCGTTAAGTCCACCCATTTAAAGACCATCAGATTTCGTCCTGAAATCAAAACTCAAACCAACACGGCCAATCGGATGTTATACTTTTAATTAGTAAAAATGACCCTTTCTCTTTACAGCAAAGCTCCTGATTTTGTTCTTCCCGATATGGAAGGAAAAGAAATCCGGCTAAGCACCTTCCTGGCCCAAGGGCCGGTGGTGTTGTTTTTTTACCCCAAAGCATTTACTGCCGGTTGCACCGAAGAGGTTTGCTCCTTTAGAGATCAGTATACATTTTTCCAACAAAGGGGTATTCAGATTTTGGGCGTATCACATGACACCAAAGACGCTTTGAAGAGCTACGCCGACAAGTATCGACTGCCATTTCCTTTGCTTAGCGATCCAACCCGGAGGGTTTGTAAGTTGTACAAAGCGGTTTATCCCTTTGGTTTTTTGACCCGTCGTGTGTCGTATTACATTGGCCGGGAAGGATTAATTTTAGGTGCTTACGATAATCTTCTGAACGGGGCCGGTCATATTTCCCAAATGGAGCAGCGGATTTTACATCTTGAAAACCTTGAAACACCGCAGATTCCCGGTTAATACTGTTTAATTTTCAACGAGCTCATAACAGGCTACAGTTCCGAAATGATCAGACCCCTTAATTGCCTTGTCCACTTCAAATCGCTTAACCAGGAGTCTGGAGTTTGAAAATTGGTGGTCAATTCTTAAAAACGGTATTTTACCATTGTAGGTAAATCCGAATCCACTTCCTTTTTCTTCAAAAGCATTGTTATAAGAGTCCCTAAGCCGGAGATAAGCATTGCTGTAAGGCGTGTCGTTCATATCTCCACAAATCAAAACGGGCAGTTCTTCGTCGAGGGTACTGGCCAGAAGCAGATCAATCTGTCGGGTGCGGGCCTGGTAAGCCACCTTCATTTTGGCTAAAACACCCTGGAACTTATGCCATAGTCCGGAAGATTTTTCGGTGAAATCGAGTTCGTCCTCCCGGATGAAAATGGATTGCAAATGCATGTTTACCACAATCATGTGCCTGCCTTCCACATCTATTTTGGTTCGGATGATCTGATTGTTGCTACCTTCTTTTTTACGGATTATGGATTTGGAAATGATGGGATATCTGGAACAGGTGGCTACTCCTACCGATGCTCCCCAGCGCATGGTACCAGTTTTAGAAAAATGGATATATCTGTAACCCGCTTTTTTCAATCTTTTCAGCACATTGAAAGTTTGAGATCTCGGGTTGTCGAACATTTCCTGAATGCAAATGACATCTGCTTTATGTTCGAGAAACTGCTTAATCATGGCAGTACAAATCTGGTTTTCCTTTTGCTTATCCTTATCCATTCCACCAAAGGTTTTGGCATTGATGCTCAGTACTTTCAAAGGCCCGCAAGATTCTGTTTTAAGGAAATGAAAGCCGAAGCTTGCTTGTACAAAACGAATCCCAAGTAAAAGCGTGAGAAGGGAAAACAGGAGGAATAGTGGCTTTTTTGCCAGCCAGAAACCGATGAAAAAAAGATTTGCCACCAGGGCCGGAGGAATCAGAAAGCCCAGAAAACCAAAAATCCAGAAAGTTTCTGGTCGGATGGTGCTGGCATAGTACAAGCCAAGGCTCAGAAAACAAAGCATCAGGTTCAGACGAAGCCAACGTCTCAGCTGGGGTGGCCGGGCCGCTTTTTTCCTGGGTTTTGAAATGGGTTCTTCGTCCTTCATTGGGTAATCATTCGTTGGCCAACCAATCTTCGGGATCCATTCTTTTGTCGTTTTTCCAGACCTGGAACTGCAAAACAGCACCACCTTCCTCATCCCTGACCACTTCGCCCAAAACCTGCTTCATTTTTATCTTTTGACCTGTTGACACCTGAATGTTTTTTAAACCACTGTAAACGGTAAAATAATCGCCATGCCTGATCATCACGATTTCCCCATCCATTCCCGGAACGGATCCTACCAGACCTACGGTACCTTCAAAAACACTTCTGACTTTTTCACCGGCCCGTGTAGAAATATCAATACCGAGATTGTCGACATAAACCCGTTTCAGGACCGGATGCTCATGGCGGCCAAATCCAGAGGAAATAAAACCATTCTGAACCGGCCAGGCGAGACGGTTTTTGTTTCCGGAAAATGACTTTGAAATCAACTTGCCTTCTGGCGTAAGTGACATCCGGGATTCTGAAGATTCTCCCTCTTTGGGTGCAGGTGGACCTGTCACAGTATGCGACTTGCGGATTTCTTCACGAACAAGATCCGAAATCTTTTGCTCAAGTTTCCGGATGGCCACTTTGTGACGGTCAATTTTTTCTTTCAGTTCAGCTTCTCTGGCAGAAAGCTCGTTGACCACCTTCTTCTGGTCTTCCTTTAAATTTTCCAGTTGTTGTTTTTCCTGCTCTTCATTTACCAAAAGAGTCTCCTTTCCTGCTTTTACTTCTGCAAGCCGGATTTTTTGCTGATTTAATGATTTGCTGATTTCCCTGATTTTGGCCGCCTGATCTCGGCGGGCTTCTGAATAAAAGCGCAGGTATTGTATCCGTTTGAAGAACTGGTTAAAAGTTTCAGAGGCAAACAGAAACAACAACTGATTTGAAACAGAAGCCTTTGAAGCTGCATAAACCATCGAGGCATACTCCTTTCTGATCCGAACAAGAGTGTAGGCGAGTCTTTCTTCTTCAGATTGTAAATGGAGAATGTCTCCCTGGAGCATGCCTACTTCTTCCTGAATCGATTGAATAGTTCTCTCCTTAAGTCTTGCCTGCTGCCGCAAAACTTTAAGCTGGGTAAGAGAAGCTTTTTTCTCTTGTTTGACTTCGTTCAGGATCTGGTTGGTTTGCTGCATTTTTCGAAGGTTCTCCTTTTTCTCCCTTTCCAGCTGTTTTTTGTTTTTTTGTCCGGGGCAAATGGTAGAACCCCCTAAAACCAACAACAGAAAAAAAGTAATTTTCAGGATGGTTCCCGAAGAAATTGTTTTGAAAAAACCAGAAACCGGATTGGATTCAGAGCTCCGATCGTTGAGGAAAGCAGACAGGCTTTTGAAATAAAATTTCAGAGAAACCAGGGAATTTGTTGTTTTAAGTCTCCAAAACAAAGAAACTTTGGGGGTTAACCTATTCAGTGCACACATTGTATGATTCTGATCATTCCCTCGATTTCCATTTCAGGCGGCAAAATGGCAAAGATTTCGCCGAATTCCACAACGGGAAAATGGTACGATAAATCTCCACTTGATCTGGCTTTGTATTATCAGGACCATGGAATCCAGTGGATTCATTTTGTGGATCTGGACGGAGCTGTTCATGAAAGGATGGTCAATTACCAGACCCTGCAGATTCTGGCTGGATATACAGACTTAAAACTCAATTACAGCGGCGGGATACGAACGGATGGAGATATCCAGACCGCATTTGATTATGGAGCCAAAACCATTACTGCGGCTACCGTGGCCAGTACCTCCCCAGAAACTTTTATGCGATGGATGATTACCTACGGTGCCAGAAAACTGGTTCTTGGCATAGATCAGAAACAGGGAATGATTACCAACAGAGGCTGGCATAACCAAACCAATATCCCTTATCAGGAACAAATTGATTTCTATGCAGAGCGTGGAATCCAATTTGTAAAGTGCACAGATACCGCAAGAGACGGACTCATGGAAGGACCCAATTTTGACATGTATAAATCTGTGAGGGAGTCCAATCCTGAACTCCAGCTGATTGCTTCAGGAGGTGTTCGTTCAGTTGAAGATGTCCGGAGACTCAATGATTTGGGACTTTTTGGTGTTATTATGGCCAGATCGCTCTACGAAGACCGTATCCAAATGGCCGATTTGAAAGAATTTTTGGTTTAGCTCCGGCAGGCAGCCAACCGGGGAAATATTCCAAACTTCATGTTCAGGTAGCTCCTTCAACAGCCAGCAGGTATTGAAAGGAGTCAGAATGGATATTTTGCCCTTCCTGTACATCCTGTTGTTTTCTTAGCCAACGATGACGTAGCAAAGGTTTTTGCAGGGTTTTCTCTGTCCATTGGATGCAACTGGTGGAAAAAACAGCTTCATTTTAAGCGAAAGAGAAAAGATAAAGGTCTTTTCAGTTTACCTTGAATTTTGCTACTCCGGCTTAGAATTTTTCCCCAATTTTGCGGGCCTGATTATGAAAGTAGTGATTCTGGCCGGGGGACTCGGCACCCGTCTTTCTGAAGAAACCGACATCCGACCCAAACCGATGGTCGAAATTGGCGGCAGGCCCATCATCTGGCACATCATGAAAATTTATGCCCAGCATGGATTTAAAGATTTTGTGATTTGCCTTGGCTACAAAGGCTATTTCATCAAGGAATATTTCGCCAACTATTTTTTACACCAGACCGATATCACCATAGATCTGGGGAACAATCGGGTGGAATACCATAAATCTGATTCAGAGGACTGGAAAATTTCCTTGATCGATACCGGCAAGGACAGCATGACAGGAGGAAGAATCAAAAGGATTCAACCTTTCATTGGCAATGAACCTTTTATGCTCACTTATGGTGACGGCGTTGCGGACATTAATGTTTCCAGCCTTGTTGATTTTCATAAGGGTCATGGAAAAATGCTGACTGTAACCTCCATTCAGCCTTCCGGCCGGTTTGGAGCTCTGGATCTTGACGAATCCACCCAACAGGTTCATTCGTTTTTTGAAAAGCCAAAAGGCGATGGCGTTTGGATAAACGGAGGCTTCTTCGTTTGTCAGCCGGAAGTGTTTGATTACATCAAACAAGGAGATGCCACTATTTGGGAGCAGGAGCCCCTTCAAAGCATAGCCCAGGACGGACAACTCATGGGTTACCGGCATGAAGGTTTCTGGAGCCCGATGGATACTTTGAAAGATAAGCAGGACCTGAACGAAATGTGGAATAAGGGAACTGCCAAATGGAAAATCTGGGATTAGGAATGGATTTGTTTGGAGGAATTTTCAATGGAAAAAGAGTCCTTGTGACAGGGGATTCAGGATTTAAAGGCTCCTGGATGTGCCTCTGGCTCAAAGCCCTGGGAGCTGATGTCTACGGTTATTCCCTTCCGCCCAAAACGGCCTCCGATAATTTTGTAACTACCGGGCTTATTTCTAAAATCCATCATCAGGATGGTGATATCCGGGAACTGGAATCGATGAAGTCTTTTTTCAGGAAAGTACAGCCTGATATTGCCTTTCATCTGGCTGCGCAGGCATTGGTGATCCAATCCTACAATGATCCTGTGGAAACGTTTTCATCCAACCTGATGGGGACCGTTCATTTTTTTGAATGTATCAGGGCGACTCCCTCTGTTCGGGTGGCGGTGAATATCAGCAGCGACAAATGCTACGACAATAAGGAATGGGTCTGGGGCTACCGTGAAAACGATCCGATGGGAGGAAAAGATCCCTATTCGGCTTCCAAAGGTTGCGCCGAACTTATTTTCAACTCGTATCTGAATTCTTTTTTCAATGGGGCTGCCGGTTCTTGTGCAATTGCCTCCGGGCGGGCCGGCAACGTAATCGGGGGAGGGGATTGGGCTGAAAACCGGATTATTCCGGATGTGTTCAGGGCGGTGCAGAAGAACATGCCGGTTCACGTTCGGAATCCACACGCTACCAGGCCCTGGCAGTTTGTTCTTGAACCTGTGTACGGTTATATGAAACTGGCAGAAAAACTATGGAACGCTCCATCAGAATACCAGGGCGGCTGGAATTTCGCACCGCTCGATAACGATAATTATTCGGTCGGGCAGCTTCTGGAGAAAGTAAGGTCCATCATTCCTTCTTTGCAGGTTCAAACGCCGGAACTGGCAGAAAAGCCACACGAAGCCCACCTCCTTAAACTCGATATTTCCAAAGCAGTCTCTCTTTTAAACTGGCGGCCGCTATTGAACTTTCACCAGACTGTTGAGTTTACCATCCAGGGATATCTTGACGAACTGAATCCGGGCAAAGACCTTTACGAAGCCCGGCTGGCTCAGATAGAATCCTACACGAAAAATTTTTATACTCCAATTTCAAACGACATCACTGCATGACGGATTCTACAACCAAGGCAGAACAAATAAAAGCAGAGATTCACAACCTGGTGAAAGAGTACTATGACCTCACGCATGGTGCCAGAAAACATATTCAGGGACAAGACTTTGTACCGGTAAGTGGAAAAGTATTTGATCACACAGAACTTCAAAATGTGGTTGATTCAGCCCTGGATGCCTGGTTTACATCGGGTCGTTTCAACTCAAAGTTTGAAAGAGAGCTCTCAAAATTTATCGGAATCAAGTTTGCCCTGACGGTAAATTCAGGCTCCTCTGCCAATCTGGTGGCCATTTCAGCACTTTGCGCACCAGAATGGGGCGACAGATCTATCAAACCCGGAGACGAGGTGATAACCGTTGCAGCCTCTTTCCCCACAACCATCAATCCCCTGCTTACCTATGGTGCGGTGCCGGTTTTTGTGGATGTGGATTACGACACCCATAATATAGATGTAAAGTTTCTGGAAGCAGCCCGGAGTGTGAAAACCAAAGCTGTTGTGATTGCCCATTCTCTTGGAAATCCCTTTGATCTAGCCGCTGTAAAGGCATTTTGCGACAAGTACGGTTATTGGTTGATGGAAGATTGTTGCGATGCATTGGGTGCCACCTACGATGGAAAACATGTCGGGACATTCGGGCATGTAGGAACCCTGAGTTTTTATCCGGCGCACCACATCACAATGGGTGAAGGAGGTGCTGTCTTTACATCCGATGTCAAGATGAAAACCATCATGGAAAGCTATCGCGATTGGGGCAGGGATTGCTACTGTGAACCAGGCAAAGACAATACCTGTAAAAAGCGGTTCGAATGGAAATTAGGCGATCTTCCTTATGGATATGATCACAAGTATATCTATTCCAGATTGGGTTACAATCTGAAAATCACCGATATGCAGGCTGCTTTGGGACTGGCGCAAATGGCAAAACTTCCAGGCTTCATTGAACATCGCCGAAGAAACTATCAGAGACTCACAGAAGGATTGAAGGATTTGAGTGCAAAAATTCATCTCCCGGTTCCAACTCCCAACAGCAATCCTTCCTGGTTTGGCTATCTGATTACTCTAAAGCCTTCTGCGGGAATTAGCCGGAAAGAACTGCTCGATAAACTCCAGGAACATAAAATCGCCACCAGGCTTCTCTTTGCGGGCGACCTCAGGAAGCAGCCATACTTTAAAGGGATCCCATACCGGACGGTAGGTGATCTTCCCAACACCGAAATCGTCTTAAACGATAGCTTCTGGATTGGCGTTACCCCTATGATTGACGACGAAATGGTGGATTATATGGTGCAGGTTTTCCATAAGCTCCTCGCCTGATTTTATGTCCCTTTCGTTTCACCACAACCCTGTGATTTCCGAAGACATCGCAATCCTTCAGAAATCTGGTTTGCCGTGGGAAAAACTGAAAGGAAAAACCATACTTATTTCGGGAGCAAATGGTTTTCTCCCAGCTTACATGGTGTACACCCTGCTGGGTTTAAATGATTCCCATCAACTGGGCCTGAAGGTGATTGCGATGGTGAGGAATAAGACCAAAGGCACAGACCGTTTCAGCAGTTTTCTTGAAAGAAAGGATTTTCGTTTGTGGGTAAATGACGTTTGCCAACCCATGGAACTTGAGGAAGATCTTCATTTCATTATTCATGCAGCCAGCCAGGCAAGTCCAAAATTTTACGGCTCAGATCCGGTTGGGACACTCAGTGCCAATGTTACGGGGACGTTGAACCTTCTCCGGCTTGCCTCTGAAAAGAAAGTTGAGCGTTTTTTGTACTTCAGCTCAAGCGAAGTATATGGTGCGCCTGAGGCCGGCAAAATTCCAACACGGGAAACAGATTATGGCTACATCGACCCAACCAATGTGCGGTCCTGTTACGCCGAATCAAAGCGAATGGGCGAGACCATTTGCGTAAGCTGGATGCAACAATTTGGTATTCCTGTTGTTATGGTCCGGCCTTTTCACACCTATGGTCCGGGCATGGACCTTTCAGATGGAAGGGTTTATGCAGATTTCGTGGCCAATATGGTGGCAAAAAAAGACATTCAGATGAATAGCGACGGCTCAGCAGTGCGGGCTTTTTGCTATATAACCGATGCTGTATATGGTTTTTTCCTCGTTTTACTGAAAGGTGAAGCAGGTTCGGCCTACAATGTTGGCAGTGACAGGAATATTTGCAGTATTTTGCAACTGGCTGAAATACTGGTAGGATTGTTTCCCGAATCAAATCTGAAAGTGGTTCGGATGCCCTCTGAAAACAAAACCGGATACTTAAATACACTGGTTTCCAAAACAGCCCCGGATGTTTCCAGACTACGTAGTCTGGGCTGGGGGTTCAACGAAACCAGTATTGAAAAAGGATTTCTCCGAACGATTAACAGTTACCAATGAGATTACAGGATCTGAAAAACGATTATTTATCTGGAAAAACAGACAAGTGGTCATATATCGATAAAATGTATGAGCATCATCGCTTATTACTGGATTACGTTGATTTCCTGAAGCAAACCAATATTTCATCCATCTCCATTCAGGCGGATGGTGTTGTAATGGATTTCAGAGATTCCGGCGTCCGCTTTCTCACGGCCGGACAGGACAAACGACTTGCATCCCTGGAGACATTGAATTTTGGATATTATGAGAAGGAAGAACTTGATATCCAGCTGGCACTGATTGATTCCGGGAACACCATTTTCGACATTGGGGGAAACTATGGTTGGTATGCCTGCCATGTTGGAAAAAAATTTCCGGATTGCGCCATTTACAGCTTTGAGCCCATTCCGGCTACCTATTCATTTCTGGAAAAGAACATTCAGCTGAACCACCTGAAAAACATATCAGCCGTTCCAATTGGCTTTTCAGATTCTAAAGGGTCTTTTGAATTTTCCTATGACCCGGCTCTTTCTGTAAACGCCAGTCTTAAAAATGTTTCGGCAAGTGCTAACGTGGTGTCAGTCACCTGCCAGGTAGATACTGTTGATGAGTACCTTAAAGGAAAGGACATTGTGATTGATTTTGTCAAATGCGATGTCGAAGGGGCAGAACTCCTGGTATTTAAGGGCGCCCTGGAAACACTGAAATCCCATAAACCAATCGTATTCTCTGAGATGCTGCGGAAATGGACATCCAAATTCGACTATCATCCAAATGATATCATCGGATTGTTCCGTGGAATCGGATATGAGGTCTTTGTAATTGAAGGCGAACATCTTGTGCCTTTTGCCCTGGTGGATGGAAACACAACACAGACAAACTATATTTTTCTTCACAAGGAACAGCACGCACACAAAATCCGGCAGTTTGTAAAGTCAGGAATTTAGTCTGCCGCTTTGGCTCGGTTCCAGTTACCAATACCATACCAGGAAATTTCATGAAAGCGAGCGATTACATAGCACATTTCATCAAGGGCAAAGGAATTACAAGCGTTTTTGAGCTTTCCGGAGGGATGATTACCCATATTCTCGATTCCCTCCATCAAATTGGAGGAATTGAAATCGTAACCATGCACCATGAACAGGGGGCTTCATTTGCAGCCGATGGTTATGCAAGGGCAAAAGGATTGCCTGGACTGGCACTGGCAACCAGCGGACCGGGAGCAACAAATTTACTCACTGGGATAGGTTCCTGTTATTTTGATTCGGTTCCTGGAATATTCATCACCGGGCAGGTCAACATCCACGAGCAAAAGGGCAGCAGGGCCATTCGGCAACTCGGTTTTCAGGAAACCGATATTGTAAGCATGGCCATACCCATAACAAAAAAATGCTACCGGATTACATCGGCAAGTCAGCTTCCGGAAGTGCTTGAGGAGGCCTTTCAGATTTCAATGTCAGGACGCCCCGGTCCCGTTTTAATCGATATCCCAATGAATGTCCAAAGGGAACAGATTGACCGCGAAGATGTTTTACCATCTGAAAATAAGGTTCGTCCTGTCCTGCCCCTTCCCGAAAACACTCTTTCAGAGCTGATTGATGCCATCACTAAATCTGAAAAACCATTGGTTTTGGCAGGGAGAGGTATCAGGGCCGCAGAAAAAATTGACCTTTTTCACAAATTTATAGAGACGGTTCAGGTACCTGTGGTAACCTCCCTTTTAGGACTTGATTCGATTTCGTATGAGCACCCTCTTCGGGTAGGGTTTTTGGGTGCGTATGGCAATCGTTGGGTCAACATGGCTATCGGGGAGTCAGATCTGATCATTGTCCTTGGGAGCCGACTTGATATCCGCCAGACAGGTTCTGATGTGGGGTTCTTTGAAAGAAACCGCACCATTTTTCATGTGGATTGTGAGGAAGGAGAACTCAACAATCGTTTGAAAAGCACAATAGTTGTGCATGCAGACCTGAATGATTTTTTACCTGCTGTCCTCGCCCGATGTGCCTCACGTGAATTTCAGCCCAAATCTGCCTGGTTGAAACGAATCGCTGAACTGAAGGAGGGAAACAGCGATTTGAAAGAGCTCCGTGATCTGGACGGAAAAATCAATCCCAACCGTTTCATGCATGCGCTTTC